>NZ_JAKNRV010000182.1:0-10238 GCF_023072625.1 Pseudomonas emilianonis | reverse complement strand
GAACGGTTGCCACTGGCGACCTCGGTTGAAGATTACGAAGCGCTGTTGCCGTGGAACTGCTCGCCGGTGTCGCGCTAGCTAAGCGTGCCACCCATCTTGACGTCGGTGGGGTTTATGGAGCGCTTACGTTAGAGTGGGGTCTAGCTTAATGACATTGAGTTGCCCGATGTTGGACACCAGCACCTTGCCCCCCTTCACTTTCCCAACAAATCAGAGTCAATCCAAATTTATCATTTGCATGAATGGTCGTTCTGCGAATTGACAAATACGACTTTCAGCCCAACAATGAAGTCCTGAGCCAACACACCAAGGATCACGAAATGAAAGTCGTCGCTTACATTCGAGTCTCAACGAAGGGCCAAGGGGATAGTGGTCTAGGCTTGGACGCTCAACGCGACTACATCACTCGTGCTGCTGATCAGAATGGCTGGGAGATCGTTGGTGAGTTTGTAGACGTGGTATCGGGCAAGCTTGCTATTGAGGATCGCCCTGAAGGTGCAAAGGCACTGACTCTGTGCAAGGAGCAGAAAGCACAACTGCTGGTAGCCAAGCTTGATCGACTCTCACGCTCCGTTCACCACATTGCACGACTGATGGAGCAGACAGAATTCAAAGTCGCCACCATGCCGCAAGCAAAGACCTTCGAACTCCACCTGTTCGCAGCACTGGCCCAACAAGAACGCGAGTTCATTGCAAGCCGTACCCGTGAGGCTCTGGCATCCCTTCAGAAGCGTGCTGATGATGGTGATGCAGTTGCGGTACAGAAGATCAACAACCGTTCTCAGGCGCTTGCTAAAGGCCGTGCTGTCGCTGACATCACAGCCGCCAATGACCAGCGAATGAAGAACGTGAACGCGCATCAAGCAGCCATCCAACCACACCTGCTGGCGTGCCTGTACAACAAACTGAATACCTTCCAGTCAGTAGCCGATTGCCTCAACACCAAAGGCTTGCGTACCGCTCGTGGTAGCGAGTTCACACCAACGGCAGTACGTCGATTGATGCTCGCATTCAACGTCTCGTTCTGAGGCTGTGGGAGCTTCCAGCGGGCCAGCTTTATTTTGCTTTTCCACAGCTTTCTAACGAACCGATCCGTGCATAGCTAAGTGCCTGGGATATGCCGACCGTTTCCAGAATGACCCCACCCCCCTCTTCTTAAAAACGCTCATAAAAAATTTGGGAGGCTGGGTTTTCATGTAGGAACGCTGCTTGTTATTTCCAGCCGACACTCCAGAATGCCGGAAAAACCAGCACTCTTAGCGGACTGGGTTAATCTCGCCCAATCATCCGAGCGATAAACTTATTAGATTTAAAAACATAGTTAACAACCAACAAGAATGTAGCAACACCCACTACCGATGCGATTATCCCTATTATCTTATCGATCGACTCACCATAGGTAAGCCCGAGTATTTTCGCAAGTGGCTGCATCAGTTCCGGCGACAATGTAGCAGACGCAATAATTCCAAAGATAATTGTAATTCGGCGGGTATAAGACTCTGATGCAATTTTTTCGTCCAACTCAAGAGACTTTCGAACTGTCTCGATCTTCTTGCAAAGAATTTCATACACCGTCGTCAGGTGGTATCCTTTCTTAACTTCGCCCATGTATTTAGCTATCTCTCCATATTTGTGAGCAGAAAGCAGTGACTCTTCAAATTTTAAAACCTTCAACTCTAATCGTGCCACATCAATAGCTGTCTTACACCTATTTATACCAATCGAAGCGTAGGAGTAGAATATTTGTATGAAGTGCGCCGCCTCGTTCAAGACCTGAATATCTGAAACCAAATTATTGAACGTGTAAGAATCATGCTTTTCGATTTGCGGATCTACTTGTGCTGACGCCAGCATTAGCGATACTGACTCCGAGTAAAAGTTATTAAAGTCATCGAAGTTTCGCATATCAACGTGAGTCAGGTCTGTATGCGTTATATCTTCAGTAAGGTGCACTCGCGTCATCACACTATTTACTAGGCTTCTATGAGTGACCCAATTTTCCGCTGAGCTGTTTTTCTGCCTAGTATGCGAACTGACATAGATGATTGGTTTGCCGTGCCAATATTCGCCAATTGAATCGTCATGATACTGCCTGCGTAGCCAGTGGATACGCGTCCTCAAAACGCCGAGATTTACTGCCCGCGCCACTACTGATAGCAGGTTTCTTGCAAGGTCCGTGAGTGTAAACTGATTAGTGTTAACCAACTCATAAACCGTTAGTTTCTCATCTGCAAACTCTATTTGATCCGGTGCATTTAAAGCAGAGCTAATCATTACCTCAAATTCTTTTCTCTGTGCAAGCCTCTCTCGCAGAGGCATTTGTGATATTTGACACTCAGTACAGGCCAAATGTAGCTCTCTCTCGCACAAAACTGAATCAATGTTACGCATCGACTTGTTAACTTCGTTATAAACCACATCCCGCACGGTAGCACTTTCGAACCCCAACACCGTGGGCAAAGAGATACTTATTATACCTCCAACATAGACTCTGATGTATGGAACAATTAATTCGTACCCTTCATCCCCCTCACTTCTGATAGCGATTGGCCGCATGAAAACACGGGCACTTTCAGCGGGAAACCCAAACGCCGCATTGAATAATTTCTTATCTGACAGAAGCAGATCTAGGGCATTGGACAATGCATATCTATTAGAATCACCGGGATTAGCATCTAAGAAGTCGCTATGCCCGCTAACTTTCATCCCTAACCCAGTAATCGAAGTCTCTATATCGAGCATTTGAGACTTCAGCCTCCCGCTCTCTTTGAAGTATATCCGCCCACGGTTATTTAGAGCAAAACTAAAAGCTTCCGATGCTGCCAGTATTTCACAGACACCTGCAATATCTATCCTCCCATTTGTTTTTGATGAACATAAGAAGGTTGCCATGCCCGAATAAGTATCGTCTTGCGGCGCTGCGCTTCCTGATTCCGGCCCTACATCTGCATTAGATACTTCCATTAACCAGTCTTCCTTGGAGCCAATTAATTGATTCGACATGCTGGAGCAACTAGAGCCCCCCCCCCATCAAGTATTGATGATCGCACGGAGCATTCTCAGCGGCTATGGCGGACTCAATAGAGAGGCAGCAGATGGCAGATAGGGCGGACATTCACCCAGCGGACTACCCAGATAGCGGGTGACACACCACCCCCACATCGCCATGCAGGAGTTCGAGCCAAAAAGGCCAATACTGGCGTTCACATTGCCCAGTGTGAACGAACCCGATATTTTGTGAACGTTCTGAAGAAATCCAAGACAACAAAAAAGGGCTCACCTTTCGGTGAGCCCTTCTAGACCGCCCAGCAGAGCGGATTTTGTTTGGTAGGCGCGATTGGACTCGAACCAACGACCCCCACCATGTCAAGGTGGTGCTCTAACCAACTGAGCTACGTGCCTGCTGTGAGGCGGCATTCTACGGAATTCCGGAGGGCTGTCAACATCTTTTTTGCAGCTAACCCTATGAATATGCGAATTTTTTATTTTCGGTCAGTACATCCGTATTTTTCGGGCGGCTGGCAGGCAATTTTCAACTCAGGTAGGATCCGGGCACTCGTAAAAAATATAAAACAGAGGTTCCAGGATGGCGAACACGCCCTACCCCCAGTCGTATTACGCCGCGTCCGCGAATGCGGTTGCGCCTCGCCCAGCACTGCAAGGTGAAGTCGAAACAGATGTTTGCGTGATTGGTGCCGGCTACACCGGCCTCTCCAGCGCACTGTTTCTGCTGGAGAACGGTTTTCGCGTGACGGTCCTGGAGGCGGCAAAGGTGGGGTTTGGCGCGTCAGGCCGCAATGGTGGGCAGATCGTCAACAGCTACAGCCGCGATATCGATGTGATCGAGCGCAGCGTCGGGCCGAAGCAGGCGCAACTGCTGGGGCAAATGGCGTTCGAGGGCGGCAAGATCATTCGCGAGCGGGTGGCCAAGTACCAGATCCAGTGCGACCTGAAGGACGGCGGGGTATTTGCCGCACTGACCAGCAAGCACATGGACCACCTGGAGTCGCAGAAGCGCCTGTGGGAGCGTTACGGCCATACGCAGCTGGAGTTGCTGGATGAGCGGCGCATCCGCGAGGTGGTGGCCTGTGACAATTACATCGGCGGCCTGCTGGACATGAGCGGCGGGCATATTCACCCGCTTAACCTGGCACTGGGCGAAGCGGCAGCCGTGGAGTCCCTCGGCGGTACGATTTATGAGCAGTCGGCGGCAGTGCGCATCGAGCGCGGCGCCAACCCGGTGGTCCACACCGCCGAGGGCAAGGTCCGGGCGAAGTTCATCATTGTCGCCGGCAATGCCTACCTGGGTAACCTCGTGCCAGAACTGGCGGCCAAGTCGATGCCGTGCGGCACACAAGTGATCACCACCGCGCCGCTGGGGGATGAGCTGGCCAAGACCCTATTGCCGCAAGACTACTGCGTCGAAGACTGCAACTACCTACTCGACTACTACCGCCTTACCAGCGACAAGCGCCTGATCTTCGGCGGTGGCGTGGTGTATGGCGCGCGGGACCCGGCGAATATCGAAGCGATCATCCGCCCAAAAATGCTCAAGGCTTTCCCGCAACTCAAGGACGTAAAGATCGATTACGCCTGGACAGGCAATTTCCTACTGACCCTGTCGCGCTTGCCGCAAGTCGGTCGCCTGGGCGACAACATCTATTACTCCCAAGGCTGCAGCGGCCACGGCGTAACGTACACACACCTGGCGGGCAAAGTACTGGCGGAGGCCCTTCGAGGCCAGGCAGAGCGTTTTGACGCGTTTGCCGACCTGCCGCACTACCCGTTCCCGGGCGGACAGCTATTGCGCACGCCGTTTGCCGCGATGGGCGCCTGGTATTACGGGCTGCGGGATAAGCTGGGGTTCTGATTGGGCGGCTTGCCTGGGATGCCGACACGGCGGACTCATGAAGAGGTCGAGTCGATGCCATCGCAGGCAAGCCAGCTCCCACGGGGATCGAGGCGGCTTGCAGAAACCTGCTGATCAGAGCCAAATCGCAGACACAAAAAACCCCGGTCTTTCGACCAGGGTCTTTGCTATCGGATCAAAGATAGCCAAAGGCTTTCTTTGTGCTGCAAGGCGTTCAGTGGGCCTTGAAGCAGATATGGCGCAGCGGACGGGACTCGAACCCGCGACCCCCGGCGTGACAGGCCGGTATTCTAACCGACTGAACTACCGCTGCGTATCGCTTGACCGGCTGAGCGTAAACCCTCAACCGTCTTTAAACATCTGATCGATCAGCCTTGGCTGTTCAATCTCAAGCTCGACACGTCGAACCTGGAAAATATGGCGCAGCGGACGGGACTCGAACCCGCGACCCCCGGCGTGACAGGCCGGTATTCTAACCGACTGAACTACCGCTGCGCGTCGGTGCAACCTTTAACGTTGCGTCTTGCTCGAAGGCAAAACTCTCAAGAAGTGGTGGGTGATGACGGGATCGAACCGCCGACCCTCTGCTTGTAAGGCAGATGCTCTCCCAGCTGAGCTAATCACCCTTTGCTTCGTTGAGGCCGCGAAATTTACGCAGATAGCGGACCTAAGTCAATAGCCTGCTTGAAGTTTTTCTGAAAAAGACAAAATTGCTTCAAGACGGCTACCCACCCTACTCGCTGTAAATCATCTTCTTGCTCATGCCACCGTCCACGACAAACTCTTGCCCGGTGACGAACCCGGCCTGGCGCGACAGCAACCATGCCACCAGCGCCGCCACGTCCTCCACCGTGCCAACCCTACCCGCCGGATGCTGGGCGTGATCGGCGGCAGTCAACGGCTCTGCGCGACGGGCTGCCGGATCACGCGCATCGATCCAGCCAGGGCTGACGGCGTTGACCCGTACTTCCGGGCCAAGACTCATCGCCAAGGCGTGCGTCAGGGCCAGCACGCCGCCCTTGCTCGCAGCGTAGGCTTCGGTGTCCGGCTCCGACTGCCGAGCCCGGGTCGACGCCAGGTTGACGATCGCACCGCCATGGGCACGCAGGTACGGCGCACAGTGCTTGGCCAGCAACATCGGGCCGCTGAGGTTCACCGCCAGCACGCGATTCCAGGAGGCCAGATCAAGGCTCTCCAAGGTGAAATTGCGCGGATCAGCCACCGCCGCATTGCACACCAACGCATCCAGGCGCCCGAACTGCCCAAGCACTTCGGCGACGCCTTGGGCGACTTGCTTCTCGTCGGCCACGTCCATGGTGATAAACCAGGCATTCTCACCGAGCACCTTGGACACCTTGGAGCCGCGCTCGCGGTCCAGGTCGGCCAACACCACCTGCCAGCCCTCGCTGATCAGCCATGCAGCGATGCCCAGGCCAATGCCCCGGGCGGCACCCGTCACCAGCGCGACGCGCCCGTTACCGGCCGCAGCAGCGTCAATGGCCCACTCGATCACAAGGCTGCCAGCCCGCGAGCCAGGTCAGCCTGCAAGTCAGCCACGTCTTCGAGCCCTACCGCGACGCGGATCAAGCTGTCACGAATGCCCGCCGCTTCACGCTCCTGTGGCGCCAAGCGACCGTGGGACGTCGTGCTCGGGTGGGTAATGGTGGTCTTGCTGTCACCCAGGTTGGCCGTGATGGAGATCAGGCGCGTCGCATCGATAAAGCGCCAGGCGCCCTCTTTGCCGCCTTTCACTTCAAAACTCACCACGGCGCCGAAGCCACGCTGCTGGCGCTGGGCCAACGCGTGCTGCGGATGGCTCTTAAGGCCGGCGTAATGAACCTTCTCGATACCGTCCTGCTGTTCCAGCCACTCGGCCAGCGCCTGGGCATTGGCGCAATGGGCCTTCATCCGCAGGCTGAGGGTTTCCAGGCCCTTGAGGAAGATCCACGCATTGAACGGGCTCAGGGTCGGGCCAGCAGTACGCAAGAACCCCACCACTTCTTTCATCTGCTCGCTGCGACCTGCCACCACCCCACCCATGCAACGGCCCTGGCCGTCGATGAACTTGGTCGCCGAATGCACGACAACGTCCGCGCCCAGCTTCAACGGCTGTTGCAGCGCCGGGGTGCAGAAGCAGTTGTCGACCACCAGCATGGCGCCTTTGGCATGCGCCACTTGCGAGAGCGCGGCGATATCCACCAACTCGGCCAGCGGGTTGGAGGGCGACTCGACGAACAGCAGCTTGGTATTGGCTTTGATTGCCGCATCCCAGCCGGAAAGATCCGCCAAAGGCACGTAATCCACTTCGATACCGAAGCGCTTGAAATACTTTTCGAACAGACTGATGGTTGAACCGAACACGCTGCGCGACACCAGTACATGGTCGCCAGCGCTGCACAGGCTCATCACCACCGCCAGGATCGCCGCCATGCCGGTCGCCGTGGCGACCGCCTGCTCAGCGCCTTCCAGTGCGGCGATACGCTCTTCGAACGCCCGCACGGTCGGGTTGGTGTAACGGGAATAGACGTTGCCCGGCACCTCACCGGCAAAACGCGCGGCGGCGTCGGCAGCGGTGCGGAACACATAGCTGGAGGTGAAGAACATCGGGTCACCGTGCTCACCTTCCGGGGTGCGGTGCTGGCCGGCGCGCACAGCCAGGGTATCGAAAGCTACGCCATCGAGGTCGCTGTCCAGCCGACCGGCATCCCATTCCTGACTCATGCTGCGACTCCTTACTCAATTCTTTATTTAAGAT
The DNA here is from genome assembly GCF_023072625.1 of Pseudomonas emilianonis. Classification (NCBI taxonomy): domain Bacteria; kingdom Pseudomonadati; phylum Pseudomonadota; class Gammaproteobacteria; order Pseudomonadales; family Pseudomonadaceae; genus Pseudomonas; species Pseudomonas emilianonis. The sequence continues at coordinate 2,613 of NZ_JAKNRV010000182.1, read as the reverse complement.
ACAAAACCGGCCCCTCAGGGCCGGTGTTTACTCAGTTGTTGTACAGATCGATGATCGCGCTGACCGCCTGGGTCTTGATCTTCGACGAGTCGTTGCGCGCCTGCTCGATCTTGTTCAGGTAAGCCTCATCGACATCACCGGTCACGTACTTGCCGTCGAACACGGCGCAGTCGAACTGCTCGATCTTGATCTTGCCACCGCCGACCGCTTCGATCAGGTCGGAAAGGTCCTGGTAGATCAGCCAATCGGCGCCGATCAGGTCGGCCACGTCCTGGGTCGTCCGGTTGTGGGCTATCAGTTCGTGGGCGCTCGGCATGTCGATGCCGTACACGTTCGGGTAACGCACGGCGGGCGCTGCGGAGCAGAAGTACACGTTCTTCGCGCCGGCTTCGCGAGCCATCTGGATGATCTGCTTGCAGGTGGTGCCACGCACGATGGAGTCATCCACCAGCATCACATTCTTGCCGCGAAACTCCAGCTCGATGGCGTTGAGCTTCTGGCGTACCGACTTCTTGCGCGCCGCCTGGCCAGGCATGATGAAGGTGCGACCGATGTAGCGGTTCTTGACGAAGCCTTCGCGGAACTTGACGCCCAGGTGGTTGGCCAGCTCCAGCGCGGCGGTACGGCTGGTGTCCGGGATCGGGATCACCACGTCGATATCGTGTTGAGGGCGCTCGCGCATGATCTTGTCGGCCAGCTTCTCGCCCATCCGCAGGCGCGCCTTGTACACCGAAACACCGTCGATGATCGAATCCGGACGCGCCAGGTAGACGTGTTCGAAGATGCACGGGGTGAGTTTTGGTGCCACAGCGCACTGGCGGGTGTGCAGCTTGCCATCTTCGGTGATGTACACCGCTTCGCCCGGCGCCAGGTCGCGGATCAGGGTGAAGCCCAGCACGTCCAGGGACACGCTTTCGGAGGCGATCATGTACTCGACGCCTTCGTCGGTGTGACGCTGGCCGAACACGATCGGGCGGATGCCGTGCGGGTCGCGGAAACCGACGATACCGTACCCGGTGACCATGGCCACTACCGCGTAACCACCGACGCAACGGTTATGCACGTCGGTCACGGCGGCAAACACGTCTTCTTCGGTCGGCTGCAGCTTGCCGCGCTGGGCCAGCTCGTGGGCGAACACGTTGAGCAGCACTTCCGAGTCGGAATTGGTGTTGACGTGACGCAGGTCAGATTCGTAAATCTCCTTGGCCAGTTGTTCAACGTTGGTCAGGTTACCGTTGTGCGCCAGGGTGATGCCGTAAGGCGAGTTGACGTAAAACGGTTGAGCTTCGGCCGAGGTCGAGCTACCGGCAGTCGGGTAACGCACATGGCCAATGCCCATGTGCCCGACGAGGCGCTGCATGTGACGTTGATGGAACACGTCACGTACCAGGCCATTATCCTTGCGCAGGAATAACCGGCCGTCGTGGCTGGTCACAATACCGGCAGCGTCCTGGCCGCGGTGCTGGAGGACGGTTAGCGCGTCATACAGCGCCTGATTGACGTTCGACTTACCGACGATACCGACGATGCCACACATGCGACGCAACCCCTACTTAATGAATCTTGACTGAACACTGCTTACTGAGGCGTTTTGGCCGGTAAGAGGTGCTCCTTGAACGGAAGATCAGCGGGCATGCTGATCCCGCTGGCCAGCCACTGACTGCTCCACCCCAATATGAGGTTCTTGGACCAATCTGCAACCAATAGAAATTTTGGCACGAGTACCGACTCCTGCCACCACGAATCCTGCTGTACCGGCCCCAGGCTCAATAGCCCGACCGCCACAACCACCAGCAACGCGCCACGCGCAGCGCCGAAGGCCATGCCGAGAAATCGATCGGTCCCGGAGAGGCCGGTGACACGTATCAACTCGCCAATAAGATAATTGACCATTGCTCCCACCAGCAGCGTGGCGATGAACATGATGGCGCAGCCCGCGATGACGCGAGCCGAAGGTGTCTCGATGTATCCGCTCAGGTAGACCGACAGCGAACCGCCGAACATCCAGGCGACGACTCCTGCGATGATCCAGGTCAGCAACGACAGTGCTTCTTTTACGAAGCCGCGGCTTAGACTGATCAAAGCGGAGATGGCGACGATTGCGACGATCGCCCAATCAACCCAGGTAAATGGCACGGTGCAGCCTACGGACGGATAAGGCGGCGCATTTTAGCAGAGCGCCGAGCTATCGGTAAGCTGTGATTGCGGGTGCTTTGCAAATCAATAGTTTGTGACGAATCAAGCCCATTTCAAGCCCCCTCCCACACTTGACTGCATTCCAAGCCTGGATCGGCGTGAACTCAGCCGCGCTCAGGCTGGAAACGCACCACAAAGCCATTGAGATTCTGCTGGCGACCCAGCAAGTCGCGCAGGCGGTCTGCCTCGGCACGCTCGATCAGCGGTCCGATAAACACGCGATTCTTGCCATCGGCGCTGCGGATGTAGGCGTTGTAGCCTTGGCTGCGCAGTTTTTTCTGCAGGGCCTCGGCGCTTTCGCGATTGGCCAGGCTGGCCAGCTGGATCGACCAACTGATCGGCAGGCCATTCGGGTCGATACGGCTCTGCCCCACGTCCGGCTTGCCCGGCGCGGCAGGTTGCGGCGCGACCGGCTTG
>NZ_JAKNRV010000181.1:0-10327 GCF_023072625.1 Pseudomonas emilianonis | reverse complement strand
CCCGCGCCCCAGCAACTGAGCCAATTGCTGAGCCTGGCGCGGGACGCGGGCTTGCTGCTGATGCCCAGCGGCAAGTCGCGGCACATCATCCGTTTACTGGCGCCGCTGACCACTGAGCCAGCGGTGTTGGAAGAAGGCCTGGACATCCTCCAGGCGTGCCTCAAGCAACTGGGCTAATAACGCGCATCCAGCGGCTTGCCGCCGTTGGGCCAGTCTTTGACCTTGTCCGGGAAATCCGGGCGAGGTTGCCCCGAGAAATACGCCGCGACGTCCACCGCTTCCTGGTCGGACAAACCACCCTGGCCCAACGGGAATTGCTCGTGGAAGCCGATCGGCATGTTGCGTTTGACGAACGCCGCCGCCGTGTAGGTGCGCGCCATGCCGGCACCGATATTGAACGACTGGTCGCCCCACAGTGGCGGGTACACCCGCTCGTCGCCAACGCCACCGACTGACCGTTGATAAGGAACCGCTTGAATACATGTACGCATTTCTGTACGCTTCGTACCATCAAGCGAGGACATACCCATGGAAACAATCAACTATACCAATGCCCGTGCCCATCTCTCCGAGACAATGGATCGGGTTAATGAAGATCACATCCCGTTGCTGCTCACCCGGCAAAAAGGTGAGCCCGTGGTGATGATCTCGCTATCGGAATTCAATGCCCTTGAAGAAACGGCCTACCTGCTGCGCTCGCCAAAAAATGCTGAACGCCTGATCAACTCGGTCAACAGCTTGAGAGCGGGCAAAGCCAAAGCGAGGCGGCTGATTGAGGAATGAAAATACTTTTCACCCCTGAGGGCTGGGACGACTATCTCTGGTTTCAGCAAAACGACAAAGCCGGACTCAAACGTATCAATCTGCTGATCAAGGCGATACAAAGAGACCCATTTGACGGCGTGGGCAAACCCGAACCACTCAAACACAACCTCAGTGGCTTCTGGTCTCGGCGAATCACCGCCGAACATCGCTTGGTCTATGGCATCGAGGAGGATGAGGTTCAGGTCTTGATGTGTCGTTATCACTATTAACGGGAATTACCTGCTGAAGCCGACTGCCCTGATCCGCGCCTGAAAACATCCGACGCTTTTCTGCAAGGAAGCACACCATGCTCGACATCCTCCAAGGCACGCCCGTTTGGGTATACGCCGTTTACCTGTGGATTTGTTACTACGGGATCAAGGCCTGCCTGGGTGGCCGCGAGAATCGGCGGTCATTGATGATCCTGCCGGCGGTGCTGGTGGTGTGGTCGCTGATATCGCTGGCACCGTCGATGCTGTCGAGCGGTGCCTGGGTGGGCGGCGCGGTCATCGGCAGTCTGCTGGGCATGCTGTTGTTTAATGCCAACGGCGCCCGACTGGAAACCGATGGCGACACGCTGATGCTGCCGGGCACGTGGAAAACCCTGTTGATCTCGCAGCTGTTCTTCGCGGTGAAGTATTACTTCGGTTACCAGCAGGCCGTGCATCCGCTGTTGCTGAGCACGCCATCGATGCTGGCAGCAGTCGGTGGCGCATCCGGTTTGACCGTAGGTCTGTTTTGCGGGCGGGCAATCACGCTGCAGCGGGCGCTGGCTGCCTTGCGCCGCAATAAGGGCATTGTGCTGCCTTGACCTGCCCCCCCTCCCCGCCGAAAATGCGCGACGCTTTTTTGTCCCTGTTTACTGAAGTAGTGAAATTTCAATGTCCGATTCCAACACCGCAGAATCCGCCGAAGAATCCGTAGTCGCCTTGCAATCCAAAGCTGAATACGAAAACGCCATCAATCTTTCACAGCATGTGCCAGCGGCCAAGATCATCAGCGAGATGGTGCTGGACGCGTTCCATACCTCCAAGGAAAGCGACCAGATCCGCGAACTGCGTGTGGCCATCCGCGAGGCCCAAGACGCCTTCGATGACGATAAGGCCTACGACCTGATGGGCCAGCTCAAGCAGCTCAAGGACGCCGAAGCCGCCGACAATATTGCCCTGGAAGACCTCAGCAGCAAGTTCTCCATCAGCCGCATCCTGTCCAGCTTCAAGGACGACCCGCAGTTTCAGGAACTGGTCTATGGCCTGGCCCTCAAGGTGCTGAACCAGTCCCACCAGGCCATCAGCAACCCAAGCGCCGGCAAGGGCAAGGCCGCTCGACCGAAGAAAGAAGCCGAAGTGTTTGTGATCAGCAAGGACGGCATCAGCGTCACCCTGCCGCTGCGCACACCGCGCTCCAAGCTCAACGTCGACCGTGAAGCGTTCGAGTTCCTGGGTTTCAGCTTTGTCGGTGACGGCGATGACGCCGAGTTGGAGGTTGAGAGCTTTGTGGATAACGCAGGCGCTGAACAGCCACTGAGCCGTAAGAGCGTGATCACGGCGTTGCAGCAGCAGACGGCGTTTGATGGGTACAGCATCGCGCAGCAGTAGTACCACTAGTACCGCTGAACCCAATGTGGGAGGGCGGTGCGCTGGAACTGCGCCCAAGAAAAAGCCCCGCGCTTCTCACGAAGGCGGGGCTTGTTCACAGCTTGGAACCACTCAGGGAGCGTAGGTCAACAACAGCTCTTTGGGCACTTGGAAATCCAGGGACATCATCACGCTGAGCGCGGTGATGGTGAAGATCGAGAACACGAACAGCTTGCGCGCCCAGACGGTGTCGTCCACCGCCTTGTAGCCGGTCCAGGCCATGTACAACCAGTACATGCCCATGGCGGCGGCGACGGCAAGGTAGCTCATGCCGGCGTAGCCACTGAAGGTCAACATCAAGGTCGCCACGAGGAAGGCCAGGATGTACAGCAGGATGTGTTTCTTGGCCACCTGGATGCCACGCTTGACCGGCAGAACCGGAATCGACGCAGCCAGGTAGTCGTTGAAACGGAAGATCGCGATGGCATAGGAATGCGGCATCTGCCACAGGCTGAACATCACCAGCAGCACCAGCGCGGCCATGTCGAAGCTATTGGTCACAGCCACATAACCAATCACCGGCGGCATCGCCCCCGACAGACTGCCCACCAGCGTGCCGTGAACCGACTTGCGCTTGAGGTACAGGCTGTAGAAGCCGACGTAGATGACAAAGCCGATCACGGCAAACAGCGCCGCCAACGGATTGGCCACCTTGTACAACAACACCACGCCGGCAACACCCAGGACGGTCGCGAACAGCAGTGCCAGTTTCAGGGAGATAAGGCCCTGGACCAGCACGCGATTCTTGGTGCGTTCCATCTTGATATCAATGTCGCGGTCGATGCAGTTGTTGAAGACACAACCGGAAGCTACCACCAGGGACGTGCCGATCATTGCTGCCAGGAAGATGGCCAGATCGACATGTCCCTTGGAGGCCAGGAAGAAGCCGCCTGCCACAGAAAGCACGTTACCGAAAATGATCCCCGGTTTGGTGATTTGGATAAAGTGCTTAAGCGACATCGGGTCTTACCTCACTTCGCCATCATGAAGGTGTGGATGCTGAACATGATCCACAGCGACAGACCAACCAGCAGAACGATCACCAGGCCTGCGAACACGAACGCAACCACGTTCTCGCGCTGAGCCTCGGAGCGGTCCAGGTGCAGGAAGTACACCAGGTGAACCAGGACCTGAATCACCGCAAACGCCAGGACGATCATCAAGGTGATCGACTTCGGCAAGGTTGGGTACATCACCAGGCCGAACGGGATCAGGGTCAGGATGACCGACAGGATGAAGCCGATAGCGTAAGTCTTTACGCTGCCGTGGCTCGCATCATGGCTGTCATGGGAGTGTGCATTAGCCATTACAGAGTCCCCATCAAGTAGACGACGGTGAATACGCAGATCCAGACCACGTCCAGGAAGTGCCAGAACAGGCTCAGGCAGTTCAGGCGAGTCTTATTGGTGTTGGTCAGGCCGTGTTTATTGACCTGATACATCATCACCGCCATCCAGATCAGGCCAGCCGTCACGTGCAGACCGTGGGTCCCCACCAGCGTGAAGAACGCCGACAGGAAGCCGCTGCGGTGCGGGCCGAAGCCTTCGGAGATCAGCAGGTGGAACTCGTTGATCTCCATGCCGATGAAGCCCAGGCCGAACAGGAAGGTCAGACCCAACCAGGTCAGTACGCCCTGCTTGTTGCCCTTGTAGAAGGACAACATGGCGAAGCCGTAGGTGATCGAACTGAACAACAGCAAGGCGGTTTCGCCGAGCACGTAAGGCAGTTCGAAGATGTCGTGGCCCGCCGGGCCACCCGCTACGTTGTTTACCAGTACCGCGTACACCGCGAAGATCGACGCAAACAAGATGCAGTCGGTCATCAGGTAGAGCCAGAAACCGAAAACGGTTACCGGGCCCGAGTCGTGGTGATGGTCATCGTGCCCATGGTCATCGACATGGGCGTGTCCAGCATTGGTCACTAAGTTCGACATGGTTTAAGCCTGTTCCAACGAGGTTTCTACACGGTTGGCCGGGATCTTCTTCTCGGCCACCAGGCGAGCGTGCTGCTCGGCTTCGATGCGCTCGATCGTTTCGACCGGCACCATGTAGCCTTGATCATCACGTGCAGCGTGGACAATGAAGTAGCCGATGGTGCCCACCAGGCTCACGATTGCCAGCCACCAGATGTGCCAGATCATCGCGAAACCGAACACGGTCAACAGCGCACCGATCACCACACCAGTGGCGGTGTTGTTTGGCATGTGGATCGGTTCGTAGTGCTTAGGCTGCTGGTACGCAGTACCGTTTTCCTTGGCTTCGGTGAACGCATCGATGGTGTTCGCAGTAGGAATCACGGCGAAGTTGTAGAACGGAGGTGGCGACGAAGTCGACCATTCCAGGGTGTGGCCGTTCCATGGGTCGCCCGACTCGCACATGTTCTGCTTGCGATCACGCACGCTGACATACAGCTGGATCAACTGGCAGGCGATACCCACAGCGATCATTACAGCACCGACCATGGCGACGTACAGGTACGGCACCCACTCAGGGTTGGTAGTAGCGTTCAGACGACGGGTCATGCCCATGAAGCCCAGTGCATAGAGCGGCATGAACGCGACGAAGAAGCCCGAGATCCAGAACCAGAACGCTGCCTTGCCCCAGCCTTCGTGCAGCTTGAAGCCGAACGCTTTCGGGAAGAAGTAGCTGAAACCAGCGATGTAACCGAATACCGCACCGCCGATGATCACGTTGTGGAAGTGAGCGATCACGAACAGGCTGTTGTGCAGCACGAAGTCAGCACCCGGGATGGCCAGCAGTACGCCGGTCATGCCGCCGATGGCGAAGGTCACCATGAAGCCCAGGGTCCACAGAACCTGGCTGGTCATACGCAGACGACCGTGATAGATGGTGAATAGCCAGTTGAATAGCTTCACCCCCGTCGGGATCGAAATCAGCATCGTCGCCAGGCCGAAGAAGGCGTTGACGCTGGCCCCCGAACCCATGGTGAAGAAGTGGTGCAGCCAAACCATGAAGCCCAGTACCGAGATCGCGCCGGAAGCGTAGACCATCGAGTGGTGACCGAACAGGCGCTTGCCGGTAAAGGTCGAGATCACTTCGGAGAAGATACCGAACGCTGGCAGGATCAGGATGTACACCTCAGGGTGACCCCATGCCCAGAACAGGTTCACGTACATCATTGGATTGCCACCAAGTTCGTTGGTGAAAATGTGGAAATCCAGGTAACGGTCAAGCGACAGCAGTGCCAGGGTAGCGGTGAGGATCGGGAACGAAGCCACGATCAGCACGTTGGCCCAGGTGCAGGTCCAGGTGAAGATCGGCATGTCCATCATCTTCATGCCAGGCGCGCGCATTTTCAGCACGGTGGCCAGGAAGTTGACCCCCGTCAGCGTCGTCCCGAGCCCTGATAGCTGTAGCGCCCAGATGTAGTAGTCCACACCCACGCCCGGACTGTACGCCAGGCCCGACAGCGGCGGATAAGCAACCCAACCGGTCTTGGCGAATTCGCCGACGCCCAGGGACACGTTGACCAGCACAACGCCGGATACCAGCAGCCAGAAGCTCAGGGAGTTCAGGAACGGGTAGGCAACGTCACGGGCACCGATCTGCAGCGGCACTGCAAGGTTCATCAGGCCGGTGAAGAAAGGCATCGCCATGAAGATGATCATGATCACACCGTGAGCGGTGAAGATCTGGTCATAGTGTTCAGGCGGCAGGTAGCCCGGCGAACCCTCGGTGGCCATGGCCAACTGGGTACGCATCATGATGGCGTCGGCAAAACCACGCAGCAGCATGACCATGGCAACGATGATGTACATCACACCGATTTTCTTGTGGTCGACCGACGTCAGCCACTCGGTCCACAGGTAGGTCCACTTCTTGAAGTAAGTGATACCTGCAAACAGTGCCAGACCACCCAGCGCGATCATGGCGATGGTCACCATCACGATCGGCTCGTGGAACGGGACCGCATCCCAACTTAATTTACCAAACATCGTTTACTCCTCTGCCCCAGCAGTTGAATGCGAGCCCGTGTCAGAACCTTCAACCGCAGCCACTTCTTTCTTCTCGTGCTTGACCGGCTTGCCTGGTTTCATGCCTTCGTACTTGTCGACGATCTTCTGAAACAGGTCCGGCGTGTACGCGGAGTACGAAGCGGCAGGGTTGTTCTGGCTTGGTTTGGCAAGGGCTTCGTATTCAGCTTGATCAAGCTGTTTAGGTGCGGCCTTGACTTCGGCTACCCAGGCGTCGAATTCTTCCTGGCTCGTCGAGATCGCTTTGAATTTCATGCCGGTGAAGCCAGCGCCGCTATAGTTGGCGGAGATGCCGTCCATTTCAGCTTTCTGGTTGGCAATCAGGTGCAGCTTGGTCTGCATGCCGGCCATCGCATAGATCTGGCCACCCAGGCCTGGAATGAAGAACGAGTTCATCACAGTGTCGGAGGTGATCTTGAAGTTAACCGGGGTATGTTCCGGGAACACGATCTTGTTGACGGTGGCGATACCCAGGTCCGGGTAGATGAACAGCCACTTCCAGTCCAGCGCGACCACTTCGATATTGATCGGCTTGGCGTCGGACTCGATCGGACGGTACGGGTCCAGCGCGTGGGTGGACTTGTAGGTCACATAACCCAGGGCAATGATGATGAGGATCGGAACCAGCCACACCGCGATTTCAATCTTGGTGGAGTGCGACCACTTCGGCGCGTAAGTCGCGTTGGTGTTCGACGCGCGGTATTTCCAGGCGAAGGCGAAGGTCATGATGATCACAGGAACCACTACCAGCAACATCAGCAGGGTGGCGGTGATGATCAGGTTGCGTTCATCCAGACCGACCTGTCCTTTGGGGTCGAGCAAGGCCCACTTGCAGCCTCCCAGCATTAACATCATGCCAAGCAGCGGCAAAAAGCCTAGTAATCGGGGGTACCTGTTTTTACTCATCTCACGACCTCTAAAGCAGCTTGCGCAATGCAGTTGGGTTTTGATCGCCAACACTTCACCCTGCCAAGGGTTGGCATTTCTCTTCGATTGAATAAGAGCCTGCCCGAGCGCCCTGATTGGACGGTTCACGGACCTGCGGTGAGTTCTTATTCGATTTCGTGGTTAAAGGCCTTGTTACAGACCAATTCCATTTGGTGCGGATAGTTGAAAGGCTGCCGGAACCTGGGGTCGCACAGAGCCATCCATCTGCCCCTCGACCGCTCCAATGCTCAAAAGATTGAACAGCACCGGACATTCAGTGCGGGCGATTGTAGTTAGCTAGCGATGTATAAACCATGTCTTATAAAGAAATAATTTTTATCGATTCCAGCAATAATCCTTCACCTATTTTGCAAAAGTTCGCGATCTTATCGCGTTAGATTCTCAACAAAAACCACAAAAATTGCCGTGTTATAGGGCAAACTGCCACACCCCTTACACCCTGTAAGGGCCTGAAAAAACGATGCAAGCCCCCATAAAACAAGGCATTAACAGATCACCGAAAGCCTCGAAACGCGCGGCATTCGCGGTGTCGCTCAAACGATGAACTGACAGCACAGATTGACGACGCGGGGCAAATTCAAGCGGCGGTTCGGCGGCTCAGAAACGTCCTGCGACAGCGTCTGTGTGACAACATGTCGCACACTGCACACCGTCAAAATTGTCCCGCGTCACTGTCCCTTCATTAATCCCTACAAACAAAAACGCCCCGGCTTTCCCTTGAGAAGGACCGGGGCGTTTCAGTAAACGGCTCAGGCTTTGCGTTGGCGATTGCGATAGATGCCCAGGGGCACCAGGATCACCGTCAGCACGAACGCCACCAGCGCCCATTGCGCCAGTGACAGGCCGAGCACCGGCGGGTACGGCGTGCTGCAGAAGCCATCGACCTGGAAGACCAGTGGAAACACCTTCGCCAGGGGCAGGCCGTCAACGATCGGTTGCAGCACATCCACGCCGCAACTGACCTCGGGGAAGAACTGGGTGTACACATGGTGGCCGGCAGCAGCCACGCCCCCCAGGGCACTGAGTACCACCAACCCTTCAAACAGCGTGATCGCGCCTTTGCTGCGCATGGCCGCACCGATAAACGCAAAGACCGCAATCAACAGCAAGGCGTAGCGTTGCAGGATACACAGCGGGCACGGCGCCTCGCCCAACACCACTTGCATGTACAGCGCACCGCCGATCAGCGCCAGGCAGATGATGCCCAGCAACACCAGAAAGCGCCGTTCCCTGCCTAAACGCAATTCGTCACTCATCTCCGTATCCCTTTGTTTGATTGTGCCAATGGCCGCAAGTTTACACACAGAGAGTGGTTTAAACAGAGAGGGGTTAACAGGGGGTTAACAGGGGATTAATCGGGGGGAATGGAGCACTAAATGTGGGAGGGGGCTTGCTCCCGATAGCAGTGTGTCAGCTACAGATAAGCTGACTGATCCACCGCTATCGGGGGCAAGCCCCCTCCCACAGTTTGAACAGTTTGAACCTTTAGGTGGTTATTCCAGGGCGGCGGCCGGGCCGAAGAATTCGTAGCGGCTTTGTTTTTCGGGTACGCCCAAGGCTTTGAGGTGGCGCTTGATCGCGGCCATGAAGCCTTTAGGGCCGAGGAAGTAAGCATCCAGGTCGCGCTGCTCGGGCAACCACGCCGCGAGTTGTTCCTGGCTCAGTAGCCCCACGGTGTCGCCTGCCGGGCTCACGCCATCGTCCTCGTCATAGCAGTAGAAGCGCTTGAGTTGCGGATGCTTGGCCGCCAGGGCATCGACCCACTCCCGAAACGCATGCACCCCGCCATTACGCGCGCAGTGGATAAAGTGCACCGGGCGCTGGGTAGCCAGGGCCGCTTCGAGCATCGGCAGCGTTGGCGTAATGCCCACTCCGCCACTGATCAGCACCAGCGGTTTATCGCTGGCCGCCAGGGTAAACTCGCCCGCTGGCGGGAACAGGTCGATCGTCGCGCCGACCTGCAGTTGATCATGCAGGTAGTTGGACACCCGCCCACCGGCTTCGCGCTTGACGCTGATGCGGTATTGGCCGGCATCGCTGAGGGCCGACAAGGAATAGTTGCGGCGCACTTCTTCGCCATCGAGCACCAGCGTCATACCAATGTATTGACCGGGCGCAGCAGCGAGGATCGGGGCGTTGTCCACCGAGGCGAAATAGAAGGAAGTGATTTCGGCACTTTCCTCCACGCGGTTGACCAGCTTGAACGGCCGCGCACCCCGCCAGCCGCCCGGCGCCTGGGCCTTCTCGTCATAGATCGCGGCTTCGGCGCCGATCAGGATATCCGCCAACTGGCCGTAGGCCGCGCCCCAGGCACTCATCACCTCGGGGGTGGCAATCTCGCTGCCCAGCACTTCGGAAATCGCACGCAACAGGCAGGCACCCACGATCGGGTAATGTTCCGGCAGGATCTGCAAGGCCACGTGTTTGTTGATGATCTTCGCCACCAGGTCACCCAGTTGATCCAACTGGTCGATATGCCGCGCATACATCAATACGCCATTCGCCAGGGCGCGGGGCTGGTCGCCGCTGGCCTGGTGCGCCTGGTTGAACAGCGGGCGGACCTCCGGGTATTCGGAGAGCATCATGCGGTAGAAATGGGTGATCAGCGCTTCGCCGCCGCTTTCCAGCAGGGGCACGGTGGATTTGACGATGGCACGGTCTTGGGCACTAAGCATGGAGCCTCCTGGGCTTCTTTACTGATTGCCTTGAGGTAATCAGCATTCATGCCAACTAATAAATCGTTGAATTTCAACCAGTTAAATTAAACATAGTCAGTATGACTCCTACGCAATATAGTCATAAGGACTACAAGGAGTCATTATGACTGCGCAATCGCTGCTCACCACCCTGCTCCCCCTGGTCGCCGACCTGTCCCGTGAACTGCCCGAAGGCGAGCGTTACCGCCGCCTGCTGCACGCCATGCGCGCCCTGCTGCCGTGCGACG
>NZ_JAKNRV010000180.1:0-10378 GCF_023072625.1 Pseudomonas emilianonis | reverse complement strand
CTTGCAGCGCAACGGTCGGGCTGAAGTGGTAGATGGTTTGCAGCACGGTCGGGGTCATCAGGATGACGACTACGACGCCGGCCGACAGCAGCCAGGTCAGCAGCATCGACAGCACGATGGCGCCACGGTGGTCGCGCAGTACCGCGCGCAGCGGCAGCTCGGCGGCGAGTGTCTTGCGTTGCTGCATCTCGGCGAAGATCGGCGTTTCATGCAGCCAGCGGCGCAAGTACACCGACAGCAGGCCGAACACACCGCCGAGCAGGAACGGGATGCGCCAGGCGTAATCCGAGACCTGTTCCGGGCTGTAGAGCGTGTTGATGGCGGTGGCCACCAGCGAACCCAACAGGATGCCGGCGGTGAGGCCGCTGGTCAGGGTGCCGCAGGCGTAGCCAATGTGGCGCGGTGGGACGTGTTCGGAGACGAACACCCAGGCGCCCGGGACTTCGCCGCCGATCGCCGCGCCCTGGATCACGCGCATCAGCAGCAACAGGATCGGCGCCCACAGGCCGATCTGCGCGTAGGTCGGCAGCAGGCCCATGATCAGGGTCGGCACGGCCATCATGAAGATGCTCAGGGTGAACATTTTCTTGCGGCCCAGCAGGTCGCCGAAGTGCGCCATGATGATGCCGCCCAGGGGGCGCGCCAGGTAGCCGGCGGCGAAGATGCCGAAGGTCTGCATCATGCGCAGCCACTCGGGCATGTCGGCAGGGAAGAACAGTTTTCCGACCACGGTGGCGAAAAACACGAAGATGATGAAGTCGTAGAATTCCAGCGCCCCGCCCAAGGCAGACAGCGACAGGGTTTTGTAGTCGTTGCGGGTCAGCGGGCGCGACGGTTGCGCACTGCTTGCGGGCACGGAGGACATGGCAAGGCTTCTCTTATAGTAATCAGCGTAATAAGGACGGCACGCCCTGGACTTGCGGCGGTCTGGCAAGATAACAAATCGCCGGAAAAAGCACAGCGTCGAACGCTTAACCGTCCAGACAGGCGAAATCCCCACGGCGCAGAGAGTCCGTCAACCTGGGCAGAAGAACAGTTGCCGGAAAAAGCTCCGTTACAGCGTCTATTTACCGACCAAATGAGCGCCCAGAGGTCGTCGCGACGCCAGCGTCTCGATATACTCGGCCCTTGCAAGCGCCAGACCCGCAGTCTTGAGGGGCTGCTGTGCCAAAACGCCGTTGGGTGCCATCCAGCCGGTTTGGCAGAGTTTCCCTTTAGTACGCCTTACGAGAAACACAGCTCGCGTCGTGCGTTGGTGCTGGAATGTTTTTCTACGAGACGGCTATCCACTTGAAACACTCATGAAGCGTCACGGCTCAGAGGCACCCTCGGCATGATCGAACTCGAACAAGAAGATCCCATCCCGCAAGGCGATCTCGCCCTGCAAATCACCGCGCTTCCGCGTGAAACCAACGGTTTCGGCGATATCTTCGGCGGCTGGCTGGTCTCGCAGATGGACCTGGCCGGAACGGCGATGGCCAGCAAGGTCGCAGGCGGACGTGTCGCTACCGTGGCCATTGATCGCATGGCGTTCCTGGTGCCGGTGGCCGTGGGCGCGCAATTGTCCTTCTATACCCAGGCCCTGGAAATCGGCCGCAGCTCGATCCAGATGATGGTCGAAGTGTGGAGCGACGACCCGCTGTCCAGCGAATGGCGCAAGGTCACCGAGGCGGTGTTCGTGTTCGTCGCCATCGATGGCAGCGGCCGTACCCGTTCGGTGCCGTCGCGGGCGCGTTAAACCTCGCCGGGTTTTGACGGTCAATTGCCCATTGCCTGCCATTGAGAGTGCTTTGTTATGCCGACGCCCCACGTTGAAACCGTCAAAATCGACGAGCTGGACTGCTGGCGCATCCGCCACAACGGTGCCGAACTGATGGTGGCCCAACAGGGCGCGCACATCTTCAGTTACCAACGCGCAGGCGAGCAGCCGCTGATCTGGCCGAACAAGGCAGCCGTCTTCAAGGCCGGCAAAGGTATCCGCACCGGTGTCCCGGTGTGCTGGCCGTGGTTTGGCGTGTTCGACCGCAACCCGCAAAGCGTGCAGGCCATGCGCCAGAGCGATCAACCTGCGGGTGCCCACGGTTTCGTGCGTACTGCAATCTGGGAATTGGCCACGACCGAACTCGACGGCGACGCGCTGCGTGTCGACCTGGTGCTCCCCGTGCCTGCGGGCGGCTTTCCCGGCTGGCCCCATCAGGTCGACCTGAAGCTGAGCCTGCGCCTGGACGATCAACTGCACATTCGCCTGACCAGCCATAACCATGGCCACGAAACGGTGACCCTCAGCCAGGCGCTGCACACCTACTTCGCCGTAAGCGACGTGCGCAACGTGCAGGTCGAAGGCCTGGACGGGTGTTCGTATATCGATACCGCCGACGGTTGGGCCACCCGGCAACAGGCGGGGCTGCTGCACTTCAGCGCCGAGACCGACCGCATCTACCTCGACACACCCGCGCAGTTGAACATTGTCGATAAAGACTGGCAGCGCCGCGTCCAGCTCACCAGCGAAGGTTCCCGGTCGACCGTGATCTGGAACCCCTGGACCGAACGGGCCAAGGCCTTCGACGACATGGCCGACGACGGCTGGCAGGGCATGTTGTGCATCGAGACGGCGAATGTGCTGGATGATGTGGTGGCGTTGGCGCCGGGCGAAAGCCACACGCTGGGTGTGAGCATCATCAGTCTCGCGCTGTAAACCCAATCAAAATGTGGGAGGGGGCTTGCTCCCGATAGCAGAGGGTCAGTCAGCACATTTGTGTCTGATAGACCGCTATCGGGAGCAAGCCCCCTCCCACATTGTTATGCGTTGGGTTTTAGAGATCCGACTCCTTCACCACCCGCACCTTCTGCGCATCCAACGCATACGCCGCATCCGCCAGGTCATTGTTGACCGTCTCCACCTTCACTGTGCCCGTGACCCACAGCGGCGTGTAGATATCATCCAGCTTCAACCCCTTGGGGTAACGCACCAATACCAACTGGTTCGGCGGCGGTGGCGGCACGTGGATGCATGCGCCGGGGTATGGCACCAGGAAGAACAGCGTACTGCGGCCCTTGGCGTCGGTTTCCAAGGGCACCGGGTAACCGCCGATACGGATGTTCTTGCCGTTCATGGCGGCCACGGTCTTGGTGGAATACATCACCGCCGGCAACCCCTTGCTCTGCTTCAAGCCACCTTTGTCGGTAAAGGTGCCCTGGGATTCGGGGGAGTTGTGGTCGATTTCCGGCATCTGTTCGAGGGCTTTCTGGTCCGACAGCGGCATCAGGTCCAGCCAGTCGGTTTCCGGCAATTCGCCAGCATGAGCCAGGCCTTGGCCGAGCAGGAGAAACATCAAGAGGAGACGGCGCATGGAGGAGCTCGACAAGGTAAACAGTGCCGGCATTCTAGCCCTCTGCGCCTGCGCAGCGCAGAGGACTTTGTCGCTCGATTACTTCTTTTTGATCAGGCCGTAGATCACCAATAACACAATGGCGCCGACCAATGCGCCGATGAAGCCCGCGCCCTGGCCTGCCTGGTAGATACCCAGTGCCTGACCGCCGTAGGTGGCGGCAAGGGAGCCGGCGATACCCAGCAGGATGGTCATGATCCAGCCCATGCTGTCGTCACCGGGCTTGAGGAAACGCGCCAGCAGGCCGACGATCAGGCCGATAAAGATGGTTCCGATGATACCCATGGCATTTCCCTCTGATTGAATGCGAGTCATGAAAAAGCCTAGTCAGGCTTTATCATCCTGCAATCAGAGAGACGGCGGCCACCAATGGTTCCCGCCGCTCCCAAGGATTATTGCTCGGCGATCAACGCCTCTACCTTAAGGATCTGCGCTTGCAGCGTCGCACGGTCCTGGCAGCGCAGGTTGGCGTGGCCGACCTTGCGCCCGGCCTTGAAGGCCTTGCCGTAGTGATGCAGGTGGCAATCGTCGATGGCGACGACTTTTTCAACCGGCGGTACCACACCGATGAAGTTGAGCATGGCGCTCTCGCCCACCTTGGCCGTAGAGCCCAGCGGCAAGCCCGCCACCGCGCGCAGGTGGTTCTCGAACTGGCTGCACTCGGCGCCTTCGGTGGTCCAGTGCCCGGAGTTATGCACGCGCGGGGCGATTTCGTTGGCCTTGAGGCCACCGTCGACTTCAAAGAACTCGAACGCCATCACGCCGACATAATCCAGTTGCTTGAGCACACGGCTGGAATAGTCTTCGGCCAGGGCCTGCAACGGGTGATCGGTACTGGCCACGGACAGCTTGAGGATGCCGTTGTCGTGGGTGTTGTGGACCAGCGGGTAGAAGCGGGTCTCGCCATCGCGGGCACGCACGGCGATCAGCGAGACTTCGCCGGTGAACGGCACGAAGCCTTCCAGCAGGCAGGCCACGCCGCCCAGCTCGGCGAAAGTGCCGACCACATCGGCGGCGGTGCGCAGGACTTTCTGGCCCTTGCCGTCGTAACCCAGGGTGCGGGTTTTCAGCACGGCCGGCAGGCCGATGCTGGCGACGGCGGCGTCCAGGTCCGCCTGGGACTGGATATCGGCGAAGGCCGGGGTCGGAATGCCCAGGTCCTTGAACATGCTCTTCTCGAACCAGCGGTCACGGGCGATGCGCAAGGCTTCGGCGCTCGGGTACACCGGCACGAACTGCGAGAGGAAGGCCACGGTTTCGGCCGGGACACTTTCGAACTCGAAGGTCACCAGGTCGACTTCGTCGGCCAGTTGGCGCAGGTGGTCCGGGTCGCTGTAGTCAGCGCGCAGGTGTTCACCCAACGCGGCCGCACAGGCATCCGGCGCCGGGTCCAGGAAAGCGAAGTTCATCCCCAGCGGCGTTCCCGCCAGGGCCAGCATGCGACCCAGTTGGCCGCCACCGATTACACCGATTTTCATCGTCAACAACCTCAGGCGATACGTGGGTCTGGATTGTCCAGCACGCTGTCTGTCTGCTCAGCACGGAATTTTTTCAGCACCGCGTGGAACTGCGGGTGCTTGGCGCCCAGGATGCTGGCGGACAGCAACGCGGCGTTGATCGCGCCGGCCTTGCCGATCGCCAGGGTCGCCACCGGAATACCGGCCGGCATCTGCACGATGGACAACAGCGAATCCACGCCCGAGAGCATCGACGACTGCACCGGCACGCCAAGCACCGGCAGGTGGGTCTTGGCCGCACACATGCCCGGCAGGTGCGCTGCACCGCCGGCACCGGCGATGATCACCTCGATGCCACGGGATTCTGCTTCATCGGCATACTGGAACAGCAAATCCGGGGTGCGGTGGGCAGAGACCACTTTCACTTCATACGGAATGCCGAGTTTTTCCAGCATATCGGCGGTGTGGCTAAGGGTGGACCAATCGGACTTGGAGCCCATGATCACGCCAACCAATGCACTCATCGTCGTGCCTCTTCTCTCTGGGCGCCCGCAGGCGCGTCAAAAAACAACAAGCCACGCGGGAAATCCGGCGTGGCTTGGTGTACGAAATTTGGCCGGTTGGACCGGCCGAAGGCCGCGCAGTATACCGTAATAACGCAGATAAACAGCCCCTCGGATGACCATCTGTCTAGCGGCACAAACCGGCGGTTTTATTGACTTAAAAGTCAGCGAAAACACCACAAATCCCTGTGGGAGGGGGCTTGCTCCCGATAGCAGTGTGTCAGGTAATAATATGTCACTGATACACCGCTATCGGGAGCAAGCCCCCTCCCACCGTTGAGCGGTGCTGGACTCACGTATTCTGCGCCGCGCCACCTTCCAGCTTGCGCCACAACAACCGCACATTCGCCTTACGCACCAACGCACAGCGATACAGGCGAATCTCCAGCGGCACATGCCATTGCGACCCGCCGCACACCACCAGCTCACCGCGGGCCAGTTCCGCCCGCACACTCAGTTGCGGCACCCAGGCAATGCCCAGGCCTTCCAGGGCCATGCTTTTAAGGCTGTCGGCCATCGCGGTTTCGTAAACCGTGGTAAAGCGCAGGGCACGTTGGCGCAACAGCAGGTTCACCGAACGCCCCAGAAATGCCCCGGCGCTGTAGGCCAGCAGCGGCACACTGCCCTCGCCTTCCAGGTCGAACAACGGCTTGCCCTCGGCATCGGCGGCGCACACCGGGAGCATTTCGGTATTGCCCAGGTGCAGTGACGGGAAGATCTCCGGATCCATCTGCATCGCCGCATCCGGGTCGTAGAACGCCAGCATCAAATCGCAGCCGCCTTCGCGCAGGGCATGCACGGCATCGCCGACGTTGGTGGCGACCAAACGGGTCGCAATGTTCAAACCCTCGTTGCGCAATTGCGCGATCCAGCGCGGGAAGAAGCCCAGCGCCAGGGAGTGGGCCGCCGCCACTTGCATGACTTCGCCCTGCCCGCCTTCCAAGTGATGCAAATGACGCAGCACTTCACCGAGTTGCTCGACCACCGTGCGCGCAGTCACCAGGAACAACTGCCCCGCAGCCGTCAATTCCACCGGCGTGCGCGAGCGGTTGACCAGGGTCAGGCCCAGTGCGGCCTCCAGGCTGCGGATACGGCGGCTGAACGCCGGCTGGGTGACAAAGCGTCGCTCCGCCGCCTGGGAAAAACTGCGCGTCGCCGCCAGGGCGCTGAAGTCTTCCAGCCATTTGCTCTCAAGGTTCATCAGTTCCTCCCACGGGTGCGCACCATTTTGGCCCACACGCCCGCCATGATAGCCGGGTCACACGACTATTATGCCGTTTGTGCATAGGCCAGTGCTTAACAGCATTGGCCCAAAAACTTCCACAAGCCTAGCATTCACAGCGTTCCGGCTAGTTCCGGGTCCATATCGAGATGATTTCCATCATGTCCTCCGCTGCATCATTCCGCACAGAAAAAGACCTGCTTGGCGTACTCGAAGTACCTGCCCAAGCGTATTACGGCATCCAGACCCTGCGAGCGGTGAATAACTTCCGCCTCTCGGGCGTTCCGATTTCGCATTACCCGAAATTGGTGGTCGGCCTGGCAATGGTCAAGCAAGCAGCCGCTGACGCCAACCGCGAGTTGGGCCAGCTCAGCGAAGCCAAGCACGCAGCCATCAGCGAAGCCTGTGCCCGCCTGATCCGCGGCGACTTCCACGAAGAGTTCGTGGTGGACATGATTCAAGGCGGCGCGGGCACTTCAACCAACATGAATGCCAACGAAGTCATCGCCAACATCGCGTTGGAGGCCATGGGCCACAACAAGGGCGAATACCAATACCTGCACCCGAACAACGACGTGAACATGGCGCAGTCGACCAACGACGCCTACCCAACCGCGATCCGCCTGGGTCTGCTGCTGGGCCATGACGCGCTGCTGGCCAGCCTCGACAGCCTGATCCAGGCGTTCGCCGCCAAGGGCGTCGAGTTCAACCATGTGCTGAAAATGGGCCGTACCCAATTGCAAGACGCCGTGCCGATGACCCTCGGCCAGGAATTCCGCGCCTTTGCCACCACCCTCAACGAAGACCTGGCCCGCCTGAAAACCCTGGCGCCGGAGCTGTTGACCGAAGTGAACCTGGGCGGCACCGCCATCGGCACCGGCATCAACGCCGACCCGCGTTACCAGGCCCTGGCCGTACAACGCCTGGCCACCATCAGCGGCCAACCGCTGGTTCCGGCGGCAGACTTGATCGAAGCCACCTCCGATATGGGCGCCTTCGTACTGTTCTCCGGCATGCTCAAACGTACTGCGGTGAAGCTGTCGAAGATCTGCAACGACTTGCGCCTGCTGTCCAGCGGCCCACGTACCGGCATCAACGAGATCAACCTGCCGGCACGCCAGCCAGGCAGCTCGATCATGCCCGGCAAGGTCAACCCGGTGATCCCGGAAGCCGTCAACCAAGTGGCCTACCAGGTCATCGGCAACGACCTGGCCCTGACCATGGCAGCCGAAGGCGGCCAACTGCAGTTGAACGTGATGGAGCCGCTGATCGCCTTCAAGATCTTCGACTCGATCCGCCTGCTGCAACGCGCCATGGACATGCTGCGCGAGCATTGCATCGTCGGCATCACCGCCAACGAAGCGCGCTGCCGCGAACTGGTGGAGCACTCCATCGGCCTGGTCACCGCGTTGAACCCGTACATCGGCTATGAAAACGCCACCCGCATCGCGCGTATCGCCCTCGAAAGCGGCCGCGGCGTGCTGGAACTGGTGCGCGAAGAAGGCTTGCTCGACGACGCCATGCTCGACGACATCCTGCGCCCCGAAAACATGATTGCCCCACGTTTGGTCCCGCTGAAGGCCTAAGCGTTTGTTGCACCGCTCACCAGGCTGAGGGACTAGACACCTCTCACCTTTTGAGGGCTTGAAGGCTCGTTCTTCAGGCCCTTTTTTTTGCCTCAAGGTTGTGAAATGACGCCCATAAAAATTCCAATATTGCCCTTGCCCGCCACCCTTTGGCTGAAACCTTTAATCAGCCCAGGCAGACGGATCGCGTTCGCCTAGGTATAGTGCCGCCCCTCTTCGCGCCAGCGGCCGTCGGTAACGAGGCCCGGACACACGCGAAACCGCATGAATAACAACACCCGCAAAAGGATTGGGTCGAACCGTCGCGCACTGCCTGGTGCCAAGCGACAGCGTCGAACCGTCCTGCGTTTGCCATTAGAAAAATCAGCGAGGAACACTCCATGCTCGAAGTCATCAACGACTTCCTCTCCGGGAAAGTACTGATCGTGCTCATTGTCGGGCTCGGTGGCTACTTCACGATCCGCTCGCGTTTCGTTCAGTTGCGTCACTTTTTCCACATGTTTTCGGTGTTTCGCGACAGCCTGAAAAACAGCTCCGAACAGCTCAGCTCGTTCCAGGCGCTGATGCTCAGCCTGGCCGGCCGCGTCGGCGCCGGTAACATCGCAGGCGTCGGCATTGCCGTGACCCTGGGCGGCCCGGGTGCCGTGTTCTGGATGTGGGTCACCGCGTTGGTGGGCATGTCTTCGAGCTTTATCGAGTGCTCCCTCGGCCAGCTGTACAAGCGCACCGACGCCGAAGGCAGCTTCCGTGGCGGCCCGGCCTATTACATCCAGCACGGCCTGCACAAACGCTGGCTGGGCATGGTGATGGCGTTCCTGCTGCTGGTGACCTTCGGCTTTGCGTTCAACGGCCTGCAAGCGCATGCCGTGACGCATTCGCTGAACAACGCCTTCGGCCTCGACACCACCTACACCGGCCTGGCCCTGGCGGCATTGCTGGGCCTGGTGTTCATCGGCGGGATCAAGCGGATCGCCTCGATCGCCGACCTGCTGGTGCCGGTCAAGACCCTGGTCTACATCGCCGTGACCCTGTACGTGATCGTGCTGCAATTCGACCACGTGCCGGCCATGCTCGCGACCATCGTCAAGAGCGCGTTCGGCCTCGACCAGGCCTTCGGCGGCCTGGTCGGCAGCGCGATCATCATGGGTGTGAAGCGCGGCGTGTTCGCCAACGAAGCCGGTTTGGGCAGTGCGCCTAACGTGGCGGCAGTCGCGTCGGTGGAACACCCGATCGCCCAAGGTGTGGTGCAAGCGTTCAGCGTGTTCCTCGACACCTTCGTGATCTGCACCTGCACCGCGTTGCTGATCCTGCTCTCCGGTTTCTACACCCCAGGCTTCGAAGGCGACGGCATTGCCCTGACCCAGAACTCCCTGGCGGCCGTGGTTGGCGAGTGGGGCCGGATGTTCATCTCGGTGGCCCTGGCGTTGTTCGTGTTCACTTCGATCATGTACAACTACTACCTCGGCGAGAGCAACCTGCGCTTTTTGGTCGGCAACAACCGCAAGGTGCTGATGGGCTACCGCGCACTGGTGCTGGTGCTGATTTTCTGGGGTTCCATTGAGAACCTGAGCACCGTGTTCGCCTTTGCCGACATCACCATGACGATGCTGGCATTCGTCAACCTGTTCGCCCTGGCGTTCCTGTTCAAGATCGCCATGCGCATCCTGAATGACTACGACAACCAGCGCGCAGCGGGCATCAAGACCCCGGTCTTCGACTCCAGCCAGTTCCCCGACCTGGACCTGGACCGCAACGCCTGGCCGGCCAACCCGGTGAAACCGGAGCCTGCCGCTAAAGCGCCTGCTGAATCGATCGCGCTGGCGCAACGCTAAGCGTAGATGACACGCCGCCTGGCCTTGGGCATGCTCTGGGCTTGGCGGCGTTTTTCGTTCAGGAGATTTTTCGATGCAAGCAGCTAACAACGTCATGGTGCTCTACACCGGCGGCACCATCGGCATGCAAGCCAGCGCCAACGGCCTGACCCCCGCATCCGGTTTCGAAGCCCGTATGCGCGAACAACTCGCCAACCAGCCCGTGCCTGCATGGCGCTTCCGGGAAATGGCGCCGCTGATCGACAGCGCCAACATGACCCCGGCCTACTGGCAGCGCCTGCGCACCGCCGTGGTCGAGGCCGTGGACGACGGTTGCGACGCGGTGCTGA
>NZ_JAKNRV010000017.1:0-34445 GCF_023072625.1 Pseudomonas emilianonis | reverse complement strand
CGACTATGGCGAAGCCCTGCAAACCGGCACGCTGACCCTGCAACTGCTGACCATGGAAGGGCCGAAAGTCGCTGCCAACTCGGCGCGTGCGCTGATTCTGTGCCCGACCCGCGAGCTGGCCGAGCAGGTTCACGCCAGCGTTGCTGAGTACGCCCAAAACCTGCCGCTCACCACCTACGCGGTGTACGGCGGCGTGAGCATCAACCCGCAGATGATGAAGCTGCGCAAAGGCGTCGACGTGCTGGTCGCCACGCCTGGCCGCCTGATCGACCTGTTTCGCCAGAACGCGCTGAAACTCAATCAACTGCAAACCCTGGTGCTCGACGAAGCCGACCGCATGCTCGACCTGGGCTTCTCCGAGGAGCTGGCGAATATTTACCGCATGCTGCCGAAAAAGCGCCAGACGCTGCTGTTCTCCGCGACCTTCTCCGATGAAATCCGCACGCTCGCCGGACAAATGCTCAACGACCCGCTGAGCATCGAAGTCAGCCCGCGCAACGTCGCCGCCAATACCGTCAAGCAATGGGTGGTGCCGGTCGACAAGAAGCGCAAGTCGGAGCTGTTTGTCCACCTGATGCGCAAGGGCCGCTGGAAGCAGGTGCTGGTGTTCGCCAAGACCCGTAACGGCGTGGATGCACTGGTGGATAAACTACAGGGCCTGGGCATCAATGCCGACGGCATCCACGGCGACAAGCCACAGGCGACCCGCCAACGTGCGCTGGACCGCTTCAAGTCAAGCGATGTGCAGATCCTGGTGGCCACCGACGTGGCGGCCCGTGGCCTGGATATCGAAGACCTGCCGCTGGTGGTCAACTTCGACCTGCCGATCGTGGCTGAGGACTACATCCACCGTATCGGCCGTACCGGCCGCGCGGGCAACACCGGCGAAGCGATTTCCCTGGTGTGTGCCGATGAAGTGAACATGCTGTCGGCCATCGAGATGCTGACCCGTCAGACCTTGACCCGGCATATGGAGCAGGATTTCGAACCGGAACACCGAGTGCCGGATACCGATGCCAGCGGGCAGGTGGTGAAGAAGCCGAAAAAGCCGAAGAAACCTAAAACCTCCGGCGGTGGCGGTAAACGCAATCTGGGCAAGTGGGTGGACAGTGGTGAGGTCGCGCCGGCGGAGCCGTCGATCAAGCCGGTGCGCAAGGTGCCGGTGTTCAATACCGGGCCGCGTAAGAAGAAGTGATTTTTCGGCGCTGCTGAAGGCCTCATCGGGGGCAAGTCGAATCGTCGCACCGCCCCTCCCACATTTTGAATGTGTTCATAAATCAAAACTGTGGGAGGGGGCTTGCCCCCGATGGCGGACTAGAGTTCACCGCAAATCTGAAGTGTTCAACCACTCCAACATCCCGCGCCCGGCCGCTCTGCCACTGGCAAAACACCCCGTCAGCAAATACCCGCCGGTCGGCGCCTCCCAATCCAGCATCTCTCCCGCACAAAACACCCCCGGCAATTGCTTGAGCATCAACCGCTCGTCCAGCGCCTCAAACGGCACGCCCCCCGCCGTACTGATCGCTTCATCCATCGGCCGGGTTTTCGCCAGGCTCAGGGGCAATGCCTTGATATCCACAGCCAATTGCGCCGGGTCGTTGAAGTGTCCGGCGGGTGCCAGTTCGCGCAATAACGCCGCCTTGACCCCATCCAACCCCAACTGACTGTGCAAATGCTTGCTCATCGAGCGCGAACCACGCGGTTTGGCCAGCGCGGCCTGGACCTTGTCCAGCGGTTTGCTCGGCAGCAGGTCGATATGCACCGTGGCCACGCCCTCGCGATTGATCGCTTCACGAATCGGCGCCGACAGCGCGTAGATCAAGCTGCCCTCGATGCCGGTGGCGGTGATCACGCATTCGCCCAGGCGTGGCTTGTCATCCCCCAGGCCGATGGCGACGTTTTTCAACGGCGCGCCGGCGAATTTGCTGACCATCAGTTCGCTCCAGGCCGACACCTCGAAGCCACAATTACTGGGCTGTAACGGCGCGCAGGGCACGCCTTTATCTTCCAGCAGTTTGAGCCAGGCGCCGTCGGAGCCCAGGCGCGACCAACTACCGCCGCCAAGGGCCAGCAGCACGGCGTCGCTGTGGATGGTTTTTTCGCCGTCCGGGCTGTGGATAAGTAAACCACCGTCCGCGCTCCAGCCCAGCCAGCGATGGCGGGTGTGGATAACTACGCCGTGGTCGCGCAGGCGCTTGAGCCAGGCACGCAACAGCGGGGCGGCTTTCATGTCTGTAGGAAACACCCGGCCGGAGGTGCCGACAAAGGTCTCGATGCCCAGGCCATGAATCCATTCGCACAGCGCTTGCGCGCCAAACGCGCGCAGCAACGGCGCCATCTGCGGCGCACGTTCGGCGTAGCGTGACAGGAACGCCGGGTAAGCCTCGGAGTGGGTGATGTTCATACCGCCCACGCCGGCCAGCAGGAACTTGCGCCCCACCGAGGGCATGCCGTCGTACACGTCCACCCGCAGGCCCGCCTGGCTCAGGACTTCAGCGGCCATCAGGCCGGTAGGGCCGCCGCCGATAATAGTGACGTGTTGAGCAGGGGTGTGAGGCATGGGCAGGGCTACGGTCGCGTTAATAGGCCGAGCATTCTACCCGAGGACGGCGCAAGTTCCTGATCAAAAAACGTACAGCTTCCTACAGGCTATGCAGTTACTGGCTTTCAACGTTTTACGCTCAAGTTATCCACAGGCCGTTCCACAGGCATTGTGGGTAACGCCCACACTTCAATGACAACCTGATGACGCCCACACCCGTTGCGCGCTGTGGTGCAGGATGCCGTGGCGGCGAGCCAGGGCCGGGCGGTCTTTGCTGTAGCCGCCGCCGATCACGCCCATCACCGGAATGTCGCGACCCAGGCAATGGCGCATCACGCTTTCATCGCGGGCGGCGAGGCCTTCGTCTGTCAGCTTGAGGTAGCCGAGGGCGTCATCCTTATGCACGTCGACGCCCGCGTCGTACAACACCAGGTCCGGCTGGTACAGCGGCAGCAGGTAGTTGAGCGCGTCGTCCACCACCTTGAGGTAATCGGCATCCCCCATGCCCATGGGCAGCGGGATGTCCCAGTCGCTCTGGGCCTTGCGCGCAGGGAAGTTCTTTTCGCAGTGCAGCGACACGGTGATCGCGTCTGGCGTGTCATGGAGGATACGTGCGGTGCCGTCGCCCTGGTGGACGTCGCAGTCGAAGATCAGCACGCGGTTGACCCGGCCGCTGGCCAGCAGGTAATGGCTGATCACGGCCAGGTCATTGAAGATGCAAAAGCCCGCCGGGTAATCGTAGTGGGCGTGATGGGTGCCGCCCGCCAGGTGGCAGGCCAGGCCGTGTGCCAGTGCCTGTTCCGCCGCCAGGATCGAACCTCCCACCGCACGCACGGTACGCCGCGCCAGGGCTTCGCTCCAGGGCAGGCCGAGGCGCCGCTGGTCTTCGCGGGACAACTCGCCGCTCATGTAGCGTTCGATATACCCAGGTTCATGGGCCAGGGCCAGAATTTCTGCCGGGCACAGCGCTGGACGCAGTAATTGGCTGTCCTGGGTCAGCCCGGTGGACACCAAGTGGTCACGCAACAGGCGGAACTTGTCCATAGGGAAGCGGTGGTCCGCCGGGAATTCGGGGCTGTAGTCATCGTGGTAGATCAATGGCAAAGGCATGGGATTTTCTGACGGGAACCTGCGACGGATCTTAACAGCGCGGTACACTCACGCACATGGCAAGGGAGGGGACCCATGGAGCCGATACTGGAATTGGAAAGCGCACGCCTGGTGTTGCGCCAATGGCGCGATGCCGACCTGACGGAGTTTGCGCACATGTGCGCCGACCCGCAGGTGATGCGTTATTTTCCGGCCCAATTGGACCGCCTGGAAAGCGCCGCATTGATCGGCCGGATTCGTGGGCATTTCGCCGAATACGGTTTTGGCCTGTGGGCCTTGCAGCGCAAGGACAACGGCGCATTTATCGGCCTGACCGGGTTGCAGAATGTCAGCTTTGAAGTCGGCTTCACCCCTGCGGTGGAAATCGGCTGGCGCCTGGCTCGCGAGCATTGGGGCCTGGGGTATGCCAGCGAGGCGGCATGGACCGCGTTGCGCTGTGGTTTCGACCGCTTGCAACTGGACGAAATCGTCGCCTTCACCACCCAAACCAATCTGCCATCACAAAAAGTCATGCAAGCCATCGGGATGCATTACGATCCCCTGGCAGATTTTGAACACCCCAAGGTCGCAGCTGATGACCCGCTGCGCCCGCATGTTTTGTACCGCATCACCCGCGCCCAATGGTTGGACACGCTGCACGGATAAGCAGCCCGGAATGCCCCATAGATTGTAGGAGTTGCTCTATGAGCCAAGTATTGGAAGATCTGGTGGACTTGCTGACCCTGGAGCCGATCGAGGAAAACCTCTTTCGCGGCCGCAGCCAGGACCTGGGTTTTCGCCAACTGTTCGGCGGGCAAGTGCTCGGCCAGTCGCTGTCGGCTGCCAGCCAGACCGTCGAAGCCGAGCGGCACGTGCATTCCCTGCACGGTTATTTTTTGCGCCCCGGCGATGCGGCATTGCCGGTAGTGTATTCGGTGGACCGCGTGCGCGATGGCGGCAGCTTCAGCACGCGCCGCGTGACAGCGATCCAGAAGGGCCAGCCGATTTTTACCTGCAGCGCGTCGTTCCAGTACGACGAAGCCGGTTTTGAACACCAGACCAGCATGCCGGAGGTGGTCGGCCCGGAAAACCTGCCGTCGGAGTTGGAGCTGACCAAGCAGCGCGCCCACCTGATCCCCGAGCACATGCGCGACAAGTTGCTGTGCCCCAAGCCGATCGAAGTGCGCCCGGTGACCGAAACAGACCCGTTCAACCCGCAGCCGTCCGACCCGGTCAAGTACGTGTGGTTCCGCGCCGACGGTGCCCTGGCCGACACGCCGGCGCTGCATAAATACCTGCTGGCCTACGCCTCGGACTTTGGCCTGCTGACCACGTCGCTGCTGCCCCATGGCAAGACCGTATGGCAGAAAGACATGCAGGTCGCCAGCCTCGACCACGCGCTGTGGTTCCACGCCGACCTGCGCGCCGACGACTGGTTGCTCTACGCCATGGACAGCCCGTGGGCCGGCAATTCCCGTGGTTTCTCCCGCGGCAGCGTGTACAACCGCGCCGGGCAACTGGTGGCCTCGGTCACCCAGGAAGGCCTGATCCGCCACCGCAAGGATTGGGCATGAGCCTGGCGGACATTAAACATTGGGTGTTCGACATGGACGGCACCCTCACGGTGGCCGTGCATGACTTTGCGGCGATTCGCGTGGCCCTGGGGATACCGCCCGAGGACGACATCCTCAGCCACCTCGCGGCGTTGCCGGCGGATGTCGCGGCGGCCAAACATGCCTGGTTGCTTGAGCATGAGCGCGAGCTGGCGCTGGGTTCGGTTGCGGCGCAAGGCGCGGTGGAACTGGTGCGGGAATTGGCCGGGCGCGGTTGTCGCCTGGGCATCCTGACCCGCAATGCGCGGGAGCTGGCGCATATCACCCTGGAAGCGATTGGTCTGGTGGACTGCTTTGCCGCCGAGGATGTGTTGGGGCGTGATGATGCGCCACCCAAGCCTGATCCCGGTGGCTTGCTCAAACTGGCGGCGGCCTGGGACGTATCGCCCAGTGCGATGGTGATGGTGGGGGATTACCGCTTTGACCTGGATTGCGGCCGCGCCGCAGGCACGCGGACCGTGTTGGTCAACCTGCCGGAGAACCCGTGGCCCGAGCTGGCTGATTGGCATGCCGCAGACTGCGCGGTACTGCGCCGGATGATCCAGCCCGGGCAATAGAGATCAAATGTGGGAGGGGGCTTGCCCCCGATAGCGGTCTGTCAGTTAAAAATTGGCTGACGGTTACACCGCAATCGGGGGCAAGCCCCCTCCCACATGTTGAGCCGGTTTCTGCAGGTATTACTGAGTGAACAGCACCTTCTGCCCTTCAGGCGAGGTGAAGATCCCATCCCCGTTATGCCCAACCCCCGGCACTTCCACCAGCTTCTGGGTCAGTTGCGGATGGCGTTGCTTGAGGGTGTCAAAGTAGTTGTGCCCACGAATCAGGCGATACGCGCCCTGGGCCTCGGCTTCACAGCTTTTATCCAGCGCTGGGTGGTTCGGGTCGGTGTCCTGCTGGCCGAGCAGGTAGGTGATGTCACGCGACACGTAGGCCCGCTCCAGTTGCTCGGCGCTTTGCCCCTTGGCATAGGCGGGCAGGTGCTGCATACCGTACTTCCAGTCATTGAAACCCGGGCAGTCCGCGACCTTGAACGGCACCGGCCGCTGCGGGCTGAAGTAGGCGTAGGACGACGGGTTGGCCACCACAAAACGCAGGCGGATGCCCTCGGTTTGCAGGGTCGGATGGTCGTGGCCGGTAAGGGCGAAGCGTTGCACCACCTGGCCACCGCCGGAATGGCCGGCCACCACAATCTCTCTCAGCGCCGGAAATAGCGTGCGGTTACCCAGGTGCTTGATGATCTGGTCGAGTGCGCCGAAGGAGCTGACAGCGCCCGGCCCCACCGAGGGCTCGCCGGCCATCCAGTCATTGCCCTTCCAGCGCAGAAGTTGCTTGTCCAGGTGATTGCGTTTCACATCGGACTGATTCAAAAACTGCGGCGCGATCACCAGCGTCGTGCCGCCAACCCCTGCCTGCTTGGCGGCGTCTTCACCGCTCTGCAGGTAGGTTTGTGCGTTGCGCAGGCGACCATGCACGATGATCAACGCACGCGTGACGTTGGGCAGCGGTTTACCCCAATCCTGGCTCAAGCCGAGGCTGAGGTCGCCGGCATCCAGGTGAAAGCGCTCGGGACTGACCACCTTGCCCCCGTGCTCGGCGGCCCAGGCGGGGGCGCAACAGGTGACCAACAAACCCAGCAGCATGCCCAATCGCGTATTCATCTAAAGACTCTTGGCGGTAAAGGTGTCGCATTGAGTGATCTGGCCCTGGGCAAAGCCAGTCTTGAACCAGCGCACCCGCTGCGCCGAGGTGCCGTGGGTAAACGAGTCCGGCACGACACGGCCCTGGCCTTGTTGCTGCAAACGGTCATCGCCAATCGCGTTGGCCGCATTCAGCGCTTCCTCAATATCGCCGGGCTCCAGCCAGTTCAGGCGTTTTTGCGCGCGATAGGCCCACACCCCGGCAAAGCAGTCGGCTTGCAGCTCCTGGCGCACCAGCAGGCCGCCGTCGCCTTGCATCTGCCGGCCTTGCTGGCGCGCAGCCTGGATCTTCGACGAGATGCCGAGCAAGGTCTGCACGTGGTGCCCGACTTCGTGGGCGATCACGTAGGCCTGGGCAAAATCGCCAGCGGCCTTGAAACGTTGTGACATTTCCCGGAAGAAATCCAGGTCCAGGTACACCTGCTGATCCGCCGGGCAATAGAACGGGCCGCTGGCGGAAGTGGCGCCACCGCAGGCGGAATTGACCCGGCCGCGGAACAGAATCAGTTGCGGGTTCTTGTAGGCCAAGCCGTTTTCCTTGAACACCTGGCCCCAGGTGTCTTCGGTATCGCCCAATACCGCGCGGACAAAGTCGACTTGCTCATCATTCGCCGGCGGCGCCTGGCGCGATGGAGTGCTCACCGAGGGCGCCTGGTCCATCTGGCCGGTCAATTGGCCGAGAATCTGCAGTGGGTCCTGGCCGGTCAGCCAGCCGATGCCGACGATCAACACAATCGCGGTCAGGCTCAGGCCCTTGCCGCCGCCAAAGCGCATACCACCGCCACCGCCGCCGCCACTGTCATCGCGGGCATCCACCACGTTGTCGCTGCGTCGGCCTTTTTTCCATAGCATGGGGCAATCCTCGAAGTGCTAACCGTGATTGATTATGGTCGTGATTAACGGCAATAGCCTTCGCCGGTGGCGACGATCAGGCAGTCTTTTTTATCCGCCAGCCATTTCAACCCGGTCGCCGCACCGTCACCGGCGCGCAGCTGTTGCGGGCCGTCCGGGCGGGTGAACGCGATGCCGTCTTCAGCCGCTTCACCTTTAAAGGTGCCGGCGGCGTCGGCGTCGAGGCCGTACTGCATGGTCAGAAGATAGTGGCCACGGCCGATGCTGTCGTCCTTGGCGATGGTCAGGTGCAAGCCTTCGACGCCGATCCATTTGCCGACCCAGTTGTCGGTGGGCGGGGTTTGCGGCACCAGGGTCGCTTGCACGGAAGGCGGCGCCGGTTTGGCGGGTGCCTTCGACTCCTGGTTACACGCGGCGAGCAGGGCAAGGGCAGACAGAAGAAAGACAGTTTTTTTCATAGCGGCAAGGCCTTGGTTAAAAAGTGTGCAACGCAGGGGCGAACGTGCAGCGTTGGACTCGATTGCGGTGATTTAGTGCGCTGTTCGCACGGTGTTTGGTTATGCTCTTGGGGCAGACGCATGCCCGGCTGCTAGATTACCGGGTTGAGTACCACCGCGTTCAGCCAGCCACGCAAGAGAATTCAATGACTGTCAGCACCCCCCTTTCCGGCGTCAACCATCCCTTCAAAGGCATTCTGCTGATTGTGGTGGCGACTTTCCTGTTCTCCAGCCACGACGCCTTGTCCAAATACCTGGCCGGGTTCTACCCGATCGTGATGGTGGTGTGGGCGCGTTACCTGGTGCATACCTTGTTGATGGCCGGGATTTTCCTGCCGCAATCAGGCTTGCGCGTGCTGCGCAGCAAGCGGCCGGGGATGCAGGTGGTGCGGGCCTTTTGCCTGCTTGGCACCAGCCTGTTTTTTACCGCTGCGCTGCATTACATCCCGCTGGCGGAAGCCACGGCGGTGAACTTCCTCGCGCCGATTCTGGTGACGGCGCTGTCGGTGCCCCTGCTCGGTGAGCATGTCACGCGTGGCCAATGGCTGGCGGTGATCTGTGGGTTTGTCGGGGTGCTGGTGATCATCCACCCGGGCGGTGAATTGTTCACCCCTGCGGTGCTGCTGCCGCTGTGCTCGGCACTGTTCTTCTGCTTCTACCAACTGCTCACGCGCATCCTCAGCCAATACGACACGCCCACCACCAGTAACTTCTTCGCCGGCCTGTGCAATACCTTGGTGATGAGTGCGATGGTGCCGTTCTTCTGGCAAGTGCCGACCCTGTGGCACGGCGTGTTGATGCTGGCGTTGGGCACCTGCGGGATGACCGCGCACTTGATGCTGACCCAGGCCTTCCGCTTTGCGGCGCCGGCCTTGCTGGCGCCGTTCGGCTATTGCCAGATCGTGTTCGCGGGGGTGTTGGGCTGGCTGGTGTTTGCGCATACCCCCGACTTGACCACGGTGGTCGGCATCGGGGTGATCTGCATGAGCGGGTTGGCCGCTGCCTGGCAGCAGCGGCGGCGCTGAATCAGGCGTCGACTGTAGGAATCTTGCGCGGCGCCATGAAGTACATCCAGGTCAGCGCGATGAAGTACATCGCCGGGATCAGGGTGAACAGCACGGTGTAGTTGTTGTTCGTCACGGTCAGGATGTGGCCGACGATCTGGGTCATGAACATGCCGCCGATGGCCGCGCACATGCCGCCGAAGCCGAACACCGTGCTCATCATGTGCTTGGGCGTGTAGTCCATCACCAGGCTCCAGATGTTGGCGGTCCAGGCCTGGTGCGCACCAATCGCCAGGGAGATGGCGAACACCGCGACCCACAACTGGCTGGAACCGGCGGCCAAGATCACGCCGACGATGCAGCAGGCAAACAGCAACATCGACAGCAGCCGCGCCTTGATCGGGTTCAACCCGCGGCCGATCAGGAACGACGACAGAATCCCACCCCCCACACTGCCGAAGTCGGCGGTCAGGTAAATGATGATCAGCGGGATACCCATCTGGGTCACGTTGATGCCCAGGTTGTATTGCTGGTTCAAGAACGGCGGCAGCCAGTACAGGTAGAACCAGAACACCGGTGCGGTCAGCGAGTAGGCGATGGCGAAGGCCCAAGTGCCGCGCATGCGTAGGATACGGCTGAAGGGGACGCGGGGCTGTTCCGGTTCGACTTCCCGTTGCACGTAGTCCAATTCGGATTGCTTAACCGTTGGATGGTCTTCCGGGTTGTAGTACTTCAAGCCCCAGAACACAAGCCAGATGCCACCGAGTGCCGACATGCACAGGAACGCCGCCTGCCAGCCCCACACATGCAGGATCAACGGCAGCAGCATCGGCGTCATCATCGCGCCGACGTTGGTGCCGGCGTTGAAGATGCCGGTGGCCACTGCGCGTTCGCCGGCGGGGAACCACAGGCGGGTGGTCTTGACGCAGGCCGGGTAGTTGGCAGCTTCGGTCAGCCCGAGGATAAAACGGCAGACCATGAAGCCGACGGCCGAGGTGGCCAGGCCGTGGGCGCCGGTGGCCAGGCTCCACAGCAGCACCGCGCAGAAGAACACGCGCTTGACACCCACGCGGTCGATCAGCCGGCCTTGCAGCACAAAGCCAATCGCATAACCGACCTGGAACCAGAAGTTGATGTTGGCGTAGTCCATCGCCGTCCAGCTCATCTCTTTGGCGAGGATCGGTTGCATCACGCCCAGGGCGGCGCGGTCGATGTAGTTGAGCGTGGTGGCGAAGAACACCAGGGCCAGCATGCCCCAGCGGGTTTTGCCGACGGCCAGTGCGCCGCGAATCTTGTCGCCGATGCCGGCATGCGGGTTGGCCGGGCGCGCAGCCAGGACGGAGTTTTGCGAAGGCATGAGGTTTTACCCGTTTTTTGGAATTTTTAGGGTGTGTTCTGGGTTTTATTTTGGACGTTGCTACGGGAACGATGGTGCGCAGTGGCTAAAAAATCGTCAATTCGCCGATGGCCATTGTGTTCGATAATCGCCCTAAAAACTAACTGGTTCGTACATTTGAATTGCTGTGTGTAGGCTGGGGGCGAATAATTTACTGTAAATAACAACTGCCGGGAGTCGCCCCATGCAACGTTCCATCGCCACTGTTTCCTTGAGCGGCACCCTGCCAGAAAAGCTCGAAGCCATTGCCGCCGCCGGGTTTGATGGGGTTGAGATCTTCGAGAACGACCTATTGTATTACGATGGCAGCCCACGGGAAGTCAGGCAAATATGCACTGACTTGGGCCTAGCCATCACCTTGTTTCAGCCGTTCCGCGACTTTGAAGGCTGCCGCCGCGACCGCCTGGCACGTAACCTGGAGCGCGCCGAGCGTAAGTTCGACCTGATGCAGGAGCTGGGCACCGACCTGGTGCTGGTGTGCAGCAATGCCTCGGCCGATTGCGTGGGCGATGAACGTATTTTGCTCGATGACCTCAGCCTGCTCGCCGAACACGCTGGCCGCCGTGGTTTGCGCATCGGCTACGAAGCGCTGGCCTGGGGCAAGCATGTGAATACCTGGCAGCAGGTGTGGAACCTGGTGCGCCAGGTCGATCACCCGAGCCTTGGGGTGTTGCTCGACAGCTTCCACACCCTGTCGCTCAAGGGCGACCCGAGTGCTATCGCTGAGATTCCCGGCGACAAGATCTTCTTTGTGCAAATGGCCGACGCACCGATCCTGGCCATGGACGTGTTGGAGTGGAGCCGTCACTTCCGCTGCTTCCCCGGCCAGGGCGAATTCGACCTGGCGGGCTTTCTCGCGCCGATCATCAAGAGCGGTTATACCGGGCCGTTGTCCCTGGAGATCTTCAACGACGGCTTCCGCGCCGCACCAACCCGAGCCAACGCGGCGGATGGCTTGCGCTCGCTGCTCTACCTGGAAGAGAAAACCCGCCAGCGCCTGGCGCATGAACAGCCTGCCGTGCCGGTGGAGATCCTCTTTGACACCCCGCCCGCCAGCGAATACGACGGTATTGAATTCCTTGAATTTGCCGTGGACGAAAACCTCGGCGCCAAGCTGACGCAATGGCTGGAGCGCCTGGGCTTCGCCAAGGTCGGCCAGCATCGTTCCAAGAGCGTCAGCCTGTTGCGCCAGGGTGATATCAACCTGATCCTCAACTGCGAACCGTATTCCTTCGCCCACAACTTTTTCGAGGCCCACGGGCCGTCGTTATGTGCCACGGCGATTCGGGTCAAGGACAGCGCCAAGGCCCTGCAGCGGGCGGTGGCCTACAAGGGCCAGCCTTATCGTGGCCTGGTCGGGCCGAATGAGCTGGAATTGGCAGCGGTGCGTGCGCCGGACGGCAGCCTGATTTATCTGGTGGACCCAAGCGAAGGCGTATACGACACCGATTTCAATCTGCAACCGAGCGCTGCCTCCAGCGGCGGGCTTTTGCGCATCGACCACATGGCGATGGCCTTGCCCGCCGACAGCCTCGACAGCTGGGTGCTGTTCTACAAGAGCCTGCTGGATTTCGAAGCCGATGACGAAGTGGTGCTGCCTGATCCGTATGGCCTGGTGAAAAGCCGTGCGCTGCGTAGCCGCTGCAGCTCGATTCGCCTGCCGCTGAATATTTCCGAGAACCGCAACACCGCGATTTCCCACGCACTGTCGAGCTATCGAGGCTCGGGTGTGCATCACATTGCCTTCGACTGCGCGGATATTTTCGCCGAGGTGCGCCGGGCCAAGGAGGCGGGCGTGCCGTTGCTGGATATCCCGCTCAACTACTATGACGACCTGGCGGCGCGCTTTGATTTCGACGATGAGTTCCTCAGTGAGCTGGCGTACTACAACGTGCTGTATGACCGCGACGCCCAGGGCGGTGAGTTGTTTCATGTGTACACCGAGCCGTTCGAGGGGCGTTTTTTCTTCGAGATCATCCAGCGCAAGAATGGCTATGCCGGCTACGGCGCGGCCAACGTGGCGGTGCGCCTGGCGGCGATGGCTAAGTCGCGCAGCGGTGCGGTACGCCAGGCACGGTTATGACGGCGGGCCTGGTGCTTCCTTCGGGGAACGCTGCGGCCCATAATCGCGGCCTGCACAATAAAAACCGGCCGTGAGCGCACCATGACCTTGACTCCCGATCTCTCCGCAGTGTCAGACGCACCGCGCAAGAGTCGTAAGAACAACCCGGAAAAGACCCGCGAAAACATACTGCAAGAAGCCATTGTCGAGTTTGTTCAGCAGGGTCTCTCCGGCGCTCGCGTGGATGCGATCGCCGAGCGTATCCACACCTCGAAACGCATGATCTATTACTACTTCGGCAGCAAGGAGCAGTTGTACGTCGAGGTGCTGGAGAAGCTCTACGGCGATATCCGCAACACTGAAACACGCATGAACCTCACGGCCCTGGAACCGCGCGAAGCGATCCGTCGGTTGGTGGAGTTCACCTTCGATCACCACGACCAGAACGTGGATTTCGTGCGTATCGTCAGCATCGAAAATATCCACAATGCCGAGTACGTGAAGCGCTCCGATTCGATCAAGGCGATGAACAGCAACATTCTGGATGCGTTGGGCACGACCTTGCGCCGTGGCGCCGAGATGGGGCTGTTCCGTGCGGGGCTGGTGCCGCTGGACGTTCACCTGCTGATCAACTCATTCTGTTTTTACCGCGTATCCAACCGCCATACGTTCAGTGAGATTTTTCAGACCGACCTGTCGGATGAGGCGGTTAAACAGCGGCATCGCGAGATGATTTGTGAGTCGGTGTTGCGTTACCTGCAGGCCTGAGGCTGGCGCGGACTCAATGTGGGAGGGAGCTCGCTCCCACATTTGGATGCGGTTTTGGCCGTCAGGTATTCATGCTCTGGAAGTGCGCCAACATCCGGTGTGCATCCGGCACCAGGCCACTGAACAATTCAAACGCTTTCACCGCTTGAAACACCGCCATGTTGCCGCCATTCAGGGTGCGACATCCCAAGGCGTGGGCGTTACGCAGCAGTTCGGTTTCCAGGGGGAAATACACGATTTCCGCGACCCACAGTTCAGCGCGTAACAGCGCGGCGGGCACCGGCATGCCCGGCAGCTTGGCCATGCCCATCGGCGTGGTGTTCACCAGGCCGTCGGCCTCGGCCATGGCGTTTTCCAGATCGTTGCCAACCTGGGCGCGCCCGTTACCGAAACGCCGGGCGAGGTTATCCACCAGGTCGCGGGCGCGGCTGGCGTCCACGTCGAAAATGCTCAAGCGTTCAACGCCCTCTGCCAGCAGCGCATGAGCCACAGCCGCGCCGGCACCCCCGGCGCCCATCTGCACCACGCGTTGGCGTGCCACGTCATTCAGGTTACGGCGAAAGCCTTCGGCAAACCCCAGGCAGTCAGTGTTATGGCCGATGCGTTTGCCATCCTTGAACACCACGGTGTTGACCGCGCCAATGCCCCGGGCCTCGTCGGACAATTCATCGAGTAAAGGCAGGATCGCCTGCTTGCACGGGTAAGTAATGTTCAACCCGGTGAAGTTCATCTGCTCGGCGGCCTGCAGGAGGTCGGGCAGGGCATTGATGTCCAGGTGCAGCGGTTCCAGGTCGATCAGGCGATACAAGTAGCGCAGGCCTTGGGCGTCACCTTCCTGTTCATGCAGGGCGGGCGTGCGGGAGGCCTGGATGCCGGCGCCGATCAGGCCGGCGAGGATGCGCGGTTTCATCGGGCTCATCCTTTCACCGTGCGGCTGAAATGTTCCAGGGCCAGGTGATAGCCATGGCTGCCAAACCCGGCGAGTACCGCCTTGGCGATGGGCGACACGAACGAGTGATGACGAAACGCCTCGCGCGCATGCACGTTGGATAAATGCACCTCGATCACCGGCACTTCACTGGCCACCAGCGCATCGCGAATCGCCACCGAGGTGTGGGTCCAGGCCGCCGGGTTGATCACGATACCGGAGCAGCGGGCGCGGGCGCCGTGAATCCAGTCGAGTAATTCGCCTTCGTGGTTGGTTTGGCGAAATTCGATGGTCAGCCCCAGTTGCTCGGCACTGCGGCCACACAGTGCGGCGATGTCGGCCAGGGTTTCGTGGCCATAGGTGGCAGGCTCACGGGTGCCGAGCAGGTTGAGGTTGGGGCCGTTAAGCACCAGCACGATGGGCGGCATAAGGGGGTCTCCACAGTTATTGTTCGTTGTGGGGATAAAATGTACTGGATAGTTAATTTGGTCAATCGATGGCGGTAGATGTGTTCGATTATCGAACCGTTAATCAGTGAGCCCCGGCATTTCCAGGTACCGCCATGAGTAGTTACAAGACCGTATTCGACGGTTTGCCCGTCGTTACTACGCTGTGAAAACACGCCCTGATCAAGGAGCCGGTTGTCGGGTGACGCGTGGAAAAGTGTTACTCGGCGGAAAATAACCTAACGGATGGGTTACGATGAAAGTAGGCACTTACAAAGGACATGTGATTTCGGTGTTTCTCAGGGATGAGCATTGCCCGCCTCACGTACATGTCAGGGGCAAGCAATGGGATGCGCGCTTTCGTTTCAGCTTTCTGGATGGGCGAGTGGAGCTTTGGGATGTAGACCCCGAACGGCGGCGGCCACCCCGTGGGATTCTGGAAGGCATTCGCCAGGCGTTAATGCAGCGGCACGTCCTGGCTCGTGTACGACGGATCTGGTGGGAAAAACTGCAGACGGTTTGCCTGGAGAACCATTCCTGGGATTGGGACGCCGATGAGGTGTTGCCGGGGTTGATCATTCGGCGTGGTGTGTATGTGATTGCAAACGCCCGGCACGATGTGGCGAGGCAGCGAACCCTTTTGAATCTGGTCAGGGCGCCAGATTGTGTGGAGATTGATCTATGAAAATCGTAAAAGCCAAAACCTTGCCCGATGTACCGATCACTGAGGCCGATATCGATAAGGCCATAGTGCGGGGGCGCAAACTGAAGCGTTTGTACGCCAATGCTTGCTCGGTGCGTTACGAGGATGACTGCATCTCCATCGGCTTCAGCGACGGCAGTCGCATCCTGTTACCGGTGGTCGGTCTCCCGGAGTTCGAAGGGTTTTCCGCGCAGGACTTTCAGCAACTGGAGGTCGGTTTTGGCGGCAAGGCGCTGTGCTGTGAAGCCCGCGACCTGCAGGTTTCCATTACTGGCCTGATTGCGACCAGCCAACCCTTGATGGAGTTGGCCGTGAACCTGGTGGCGTCGCACAACGGCCGTAAAAGCAGCGCGGCCAAATCCGCCGCCGCCCGAGCCAATGGCAAGAAGGGCGGTCGGCCACGCAAGGAACCGTGAGGGGGGTTATCGACGGGTCAACAGCACCCCGGACTCCATATGGTGCGTCCACGGGAACTGGTCGAATAACGCGCATTGGGTGATCCGGTGCGTGTCATGTAGTTGCGCAATGTTCGCCGCCAGGGTTTCCGGGTTGCAGGAGATATAGAGGATGTTGTCGAAGCGTCGGGTCAATTCGCAGGTGTCCGGGTCCATGCCGGCACGCGGCGGGTCGACGAAGACGCTGCCGAACGCGTAGCTTTTCAGGTCGATGCCGTGCAGGCGGCGGAACGGACGCACTTCATTGAGCGCTTCGGTGAGTTCTTCGGCGGAGAGGCGCACCAGGGTGACGTTATCCACCGCGTTTTCATCGAGGTTGCTCAAGGCGGCATTCACCGAGGTCTTGCTGATCTCGGTGGCGAGCACGTTGCGCACGCGGGTCGCCAGCGGCAGGGTGAAGTTGCCGTTGCCGCAGTACAGCTCCAGCAGATCATCCGGGCGATCGCCGAGTGCTTCGTATGCCCAGTTGAGCATCTTCTGGTTCACCGTGCCGTTGGGCTGGGTGAAGGCGCCTTCGGGTTGACGGTAGCTGAAGGTACGGCCACCGACGTCGAGTTTTTCCACCACATAGTCGTGGCCGATCACATCGCGCTTGCCCTTGGAGCGGCCGATGATGCTCACGTTCAAGTCGGCCGCAAGCTGGTTCGCGGCGGTGTGCCAGTGCTCGTCCAGCGGGCGGTGATAGCACAGGGTGATCATCGCGTCGCCAGCCAGGGTGGTCAGGAACTCCACCTGGAACAGCTTATGGCTCAGGGCGGCGCTGGCTTGCCAGGCGGCCTTGAGCTGCGGCATCAACTGGTTGATGCGCTGGCTGGCGATGGGGAACTCGTCGATCAGGATCGGCGTGCGCTTGTCGTCCTGGGAGAACATCGCGTAGTGGCGTTCCCCTCCTTCGCGCCACAGGCGGAACTCCGCGCGCAGGCGGAAGTTCTGCAGGGGCGAGTCGAAGACCTGGGGCTCGGGTGCGTCAAACGGTGCCAGCAGGTCACGCAAGCGCGTGACCTTGTCTTGCAGTTGAGCGGTGTAGCGTGTGGCGTCAAAAGTCATGCGTTGAACCAGCCCAGCTTGATCACAAACAGAATCGACAGAATCACCAGTGCCGGGTTCAGCTCACGGTAGCGGCCCGAAAGCAGCTTGATGGCGGTCCAGGCGATGAAACCGAAGGCGATGCCGTTGGCGATGGAGTAAGTGAAGGGCATCGCCAGGGCGGTGATCACCACCGGCGCTGCAACAGTAATGTCATCCCAGTCGATTTCCGCCAGGCCCGAGGTCATCAGTACCGCGACGAACAGCAACGCAGGCGCGGTGGCGAAGGCCGGTACGCTGGAGGCCAGTGGCGAGAAGAACAGCGCCAGCAGGAACAGGATCGCGACCACGACAGCGGTCAAACCGGTGCGGCCACCGGCACTCACGCCGGCTGCGGATTCGATGTAGCTGGTGGTGGTCGAGGTGCCCAGCAGCGAACCGGCCATGGCGGCGGTGCTGTCGGCGATCAGCGCACGGCCCATTTTCGGCATGTGGCCATCCTTGCTCATCAGCCCGGCGCGCTTGGCCACGCCGATCAGGGTGCCGGAGTTGTCGAACAGGTCGACGAACAGGAACGCGAAGATCACGCTGACCAGGCCGATGTCCAACGCGCCTTTGATATCCAATTGCAGGAAGGTCGGGGCCAGGGACGGTGGCATGGACATCACGCCGCCGAACTCAGTGACGCCTAGCAGGATGGACACGATGGTCACGGCCAGGATGCCGATCAATACCGCGCCTCGTACCGCCAGGGCTTCCAGCGCAACGATCAGCATGAAGCCCAGGATGGCCAGGATAGGCGCCGGTTTTGTCAGGTCGCCCAAGCCCACCAGGGTATTAGGGTTGCCGACCACGATTCCGGCGTTGTGCAGGGCGATCAGCGCCAGGAACAGGCCGATACCGGCAGCAATCGCCGAGCGCAGGGGCAGGGGGATGCTGTTGATGATCCATTCACGGATGCGGAAGATCGACAGAATGAAGAACAGCACCGCCGAAATGAACACCGCCCCCAGCGCTACTTGCCAGGTATGGCCCATGTGCAGGACCACGGTGTAGGTAAAGAAGGCGTTGAGGCCCATGCCCGGCGCCAGCGCGATCGGGTAGTTGGCGATCAAGCCCATCACGGTCGAACCGATGGCCGCGGCCAGGCAGGTCGCGACAAACACTGCGCCCTTGTCCATGCCGGTCTCGCCGAGGATGCTCGGGTTCACGAACAAAATGTAGGCCATGGCCAGGAATGTCGTGATGCCCGCGAGGATCTCGGTGCGCACGTTCGTGTTGTGTGCTTTGAGTTGAAACAGCTTTTCCAGCATGCCTGCTCCCTGTGACGCTATGTTGCGTCGTGATTTGTTGACCTCTAAGTCAAAGCACAAATTGCGCCAAGCGCCTGTGGCTTCAGAGAGGATCGGAAAAAGCGGCGCATCATACCAGCAGCCGGGCCCGTGTGGCGCACGGGGTTGGCTTTGTGACGCATGGCTGTGAATCATGGCCTTGAGGCATACTGCGCCGACGTTTAATTCAGGGTCATCGACAGCATGAAAATAGCCAACGCGTGGAGTCTAGCTCTGATCGCTTGTATCAGCTTTTGGCTAGGCGCGGCACCGGCGTGGGGCGCGACTGCACCGGCCTTGAGCGAGGTGCGGGTGTTCAAGGTCGAGTCGGCGAGGTGTGTGGAAACGATTCCGGAGCGCTCGCAGAGCACGCAGATGTGTACGCACCGTGGGCCCACCCAGGTGTCGGTGATGGAAGTCGGCCTGGGCAACAACCCGATGGGCCGTTTCAATGGCGCCGAACTCAGCGGGCAACGCACTGCGGTGTGCCAGGTCGGTAGCGTCAGCCAGGCCTGCGCTGGCGCGGGCACGCTGATGGGCTACATCTATGTGTTCGACCTGAACGTCGCCGCCCCAGGCTGGTTCGAATACAGCAACACGTCGATCAACGCGCCGCGAAATACCCTGAAAACCCAGCTCAATATCCGCTGATCAATGGCCTTGAACGCCACGGATATCCGGCGGTGAGGTTCAGACGTTGCTTTCGTCCACTGGCACGTGCATGCGGTCGCGGTTGGCCAGGGTCGGGAACAGTTTGATCCACGCCCCGGTCACCAGCAGCGTGCCGATCCCGCCCATGACCACGGCGGGCACGGTGCCGAACCAGTGGGCGGTGATCCCGGACTCGAACTCGCCCAGTTGATTCGACGCGCCAATAAACAGGCCGTTGACCGCACTGACCCGCCCGCGCATGTCGTCCGGTGTCTCCAACTGCACGAAAGAGGCGCGGATCACCATGCTGATCATGTCCGCCGCGCCCAGCACCACCAGCACAGCCAGGGAAAACCAGAACGAGGTGGACAGGCCGAAGGCGATGGTCGCCACGCCGAACACACCGACGGCGGTAAACATCACGCGGCCCACGTGCCGGTCGACCGAAAAGCGCGCCAGCCACAACGACATCAACAACGCGCCGACTGCCGGCGCCGAACGCAACAGGCCCAGGCCCCAGGCGCCGGTCAGCAGGATGTCCTTGGCGAACACCGGCAGCAACGCGGTAGCACCGCCGAGCAACACGGCGAACAGGTCGAGGGAAATTGCCCCGAGGATGTCCGGGCGGCTGCGAATAAAGCGAATCCCGGCCAGCAGCGAGTCCATCGTGGCCTTGGCTTTATTGAGCGGGGTCTGGCGGGCGGGCAGGTTGAGGGTCAGCACGCAAGCAATGAGGTACAGCACCACGGTCGGGCCATACACCCACACGCTGCCAAACGCGTAAAGCAAACCGCCGAGGGCCGGGGCGACGATGGTTGCCAGTTGCTGGGCCGATTGCGATGAGGCCACGGCCCGTGGGAACAGGGCGCTGGGTACGATGCTTGGGAGCAGCGCTTGAGTGGTGGGCATTTCAAAGGAGCGTGCCGCGCCGAGCACGAAGGCGAGGATAAAGATCATCTCGCGGGTCACGTTGCCGGTCAGGCCGCCAATGGCCAGGGACAAGGCAATCAGCGCCTGTACGGTCTGGCAGATGGCCGCCACCTTGCGCCGCTCATAGCGGTCGGCCACATGCCCGGTGTGCAGCATGAACAGCACGCGGGGGACGAACTCCACCAGACCGACCAGGCCCAGGTCCAGCACATTGCCGGTCAGTTGATAGAGGTTCCAGCCGATGGCCACGGTGAGCATTTGGAAGCCGCTGGCGGTGAAGATCCGCGCCAGCCAGAACGCGATGAAAGGGCGGTGGTGGCGTAACAGCAGCGCGGGTTCACTGGGCATCGGGCGTTCGGGTCAAAGCGGGAGGGGAATTCGAGACTAGCATCAAGCTGTAACAAACAGTTGCAAAAACTGCGCTGAGGCAAGCTGTCACGCGGCAAAAGACCACACAGGTCAATCGCTAAAATGGGACTACTCTTTTGACTGTGATTGATCCAGATCAAAGCTATTTCAAGATTTGTTCTGGCGGCCGTAAGGCCTGATTCCCTACGTGGCTGGTAAAAAAAGAAACGAATTGAAATTCGCCACACTCCATATCCGTGGGGGCAGTGGATGCGGCCTCCAGCCAGCATTCGGTATTACCTGACAGAGGAAGACTTATGTTCGGTTTGGAGGCGCTAGATCTCGCCCGAATTCAGTTCGCATTCACCATCTCGTTCCACATCCTGTTTCCGGCGATCACCATCGGCCTGGCGAGTTACCTTGCGGTGCTAGAAGGCTTGTGGCTCAAGACCCATAACGACACCTACCGTGACCTCTACCATTTCTGGTCGAAGATCTTTGCCGTCAACTTCGGCATGGGCGTGGTCTCCGG
Source organism: Pseudomonas emilianonis (assembly GCF_023072625.1). Classification (NCBI taxonomy): domain Bacteria; kingdom Pseudomonadati; phylum Pseudomonadota; class Gammaproteobacteria; order Pseudomonadales; family Pseudomonadaceae; genus Pseudomonas; species Pseudomonas emilianonis. The sequence goes on along the minus strand of NZ_JAKNRV010000017.1, from coordinate 13,575 downwards.
CTTGGTCATGGCTTACCAGTTCGGCACCAACTGGAGCCGTTTCTCGGACTTCGCCGGCTCCGTCACCGGGCCGCTGCTGACGTATGAAGTGCTCACGGCCTTCTTCCTTGAGGCCGGTTTCCTCGGCGTGATGCTCTTCGGCTGGAACAAGGTGGGGCGCAAGCTGCACTTCTTCGCGACCGTGATGGTGGCCGTCGGCACGCTGATTTCCACCTTCTGGATTCTCGCCTCCAACAGCTGGATGCAGACGCCCCAGGGCTTTGAAATCATCGACGGCCGCGTGATCCCTACGGACTGGCTGGCCGTGATCTTCAACCCCTCGTTCCCCTACCGCCTGATGCACATGGCCACTGCAGCGTTTGTGGCGACGGCGTTCTTCGTCGGTTCCTCTGCGGCCTGGCATTTGTTGCGCGGCAAGGACAACCCGGCCATCCGCAAGATGTTGTCGATGGCCATGTGGATGGCCCTGATCGTCGCGCCTATCCAGGCGGTGATCGGTGACTTCCACGGCCTCAACACCCTGCAGCACCAGCCGGCGAAAATCGCTGCGATTGAAGGCCACTGGGAAAATATCGGCAACGAGCCGACACCGCTGATCCTGTTCGGCTGGCCCGACATGAAGGCGGAAAAAACCAAGTACGCGGTGGAAATCCCTTATCTCGGCAGCCTGATCCTGACCCACTCCCTGGACAAACAGGTGCCGGCACTCAAGGACTTCCCGCCTGAGGACCGCCCCAACTCGACCATCGTGTTCTGGTCGTTCCGGGTTATGGTCGGCCTGGGCTTCCTGATGATCTTCACCGGCCTGTTCAGCCTCTGGCTGCGCCGGGGCGGCAAGATGTACACGTCCAGGCCGTTTCTGTACCTGGCGTTGTGGATGGGCCCGTCCGGCCTGATCGCGATTCTCGCCGGCTGGTTCACCACCGAGATCGGGCGCCAGCCGTGGGTGGTCTACGGGCTGATGCGCACGGCGGATGCGTCCTCCGGGCATAGCCTGGTGCAGATGAGCATCACCCTGGTGCTGTTCGTGGTGGTGTACTTCACGCTGTTCGGCGCCGGGTTGGGCTACATGATGCGCCTGGTGCGAAAAGGCCCGGTGATCCACGAAGGCATCGAGCCTACCCACGGTGGCCCAGGCCAGAAACGCACACCGGCGCGTCCGTTGTCGGCGGCCGATGACGGCAGCGATGACAATCACGTCGACATCCAGCACAAGGGGAATTGAGATGGGTATTGATCTTCCGCTGATCTGGGCCGTGATCATCATCTTCGGCATCATGATGTACGTGGTCATGGACGGCTTCGACCTGGGTATCGGCATCCTCTTTCCGTTTATCCCCGGTAAGACTGACCGTGACGTGATGATGAACACCGTCGCTCCGGTCTGGGACGGTAACGAAACCTGGCTGGTACTAGGCGGCGCGGCGTTGTTCGGCGCTTTCCCGCTGGCCTATTCGGTGGTGCTGTCGGCCTTGTACCTGCCGCTGATGCTGATGCTGATCGGGCTGATCTTTCGCGGTGTAGCCTTCGAGTTCCGCTTCAAGGCCAAGGACCACAAGCGTCACCTGTGGGACAAGGCGTTCATCGGCGGGTCGCTGGCGGCCACCTTCTTCCAGGGCGTGGCGTTGGGTGCGTTCATCGACGGCATCCCGGTGGTCAATCGCCAGTTTGCCGGTGGTTCACTCGATTGGGCGACGCCGTTCACGATGTTCTGCGGCGTGGCGCTGATCGTGGCCTACGCGTTGCTCGGTTGCACCTGGCTGATCATGAAGACCGAAGGCAAGTTGCAGGAGCAGATGCACGACCTGGCTCGGCCATTGGCCTTCGTGGTGCTGGCGGTGATCGGTATCGTGAGTATCTGGACGCCGTTGTCGCACCCGGAAATCGCCTCGCGCTGGTTCACCCTGCCGAACCTGTTCTGGTTCCTGCCGGTGCCAATCCTGGTGCTGGTGACCATGTACGGGCTGATCCGCGCCGTGGCGCGCAATGCGCACTACACGCCGTTCCTGCTGACGCTGGTGCTGATTTTCCTCGGCTACAGCGGCCTGGGTATCAGCCTGTGGCCGAACATCATCCCGCCATCGGTGTCGATCTGGGACGCCGCCGCGCCGCCGCAAAGCCAGGGCTTCATGCTGGTGGGCACGTTGTTCATCATCCCGTTCATCCTGGGCTACACCTTCTGGAGCTACTACGTGTTCCGCGGCAAGGTTACCCACGAAGACGGTTATCACTAGGAGGGTCGTTTCATGTCCGGCAAACCTTCATTGCACGAGATTGAACAGGCCGAGAAACAGCCGCTGTGGCGGCGCCTTGGCTGGTTGGCGATGATCTGGACCGGCAGCGTGCTGGCCCTGTTCATCGTGGCCAGCCTGATGCGCCTGTTCATGAGCGCGGCCGGCCTGACCACGCACTGATATCCCATCCCGTTGCCTCGCGGCACGGTTTTTTGACCCTGCCCCTTCTTTGGAAGGAGCGGGGTCTTTTTTTATTTGCGCGCTTTGAGAATCACGAACTTGGGCGTGGCGGCCACTTGCTCGACGCCACGGAACAGCCGCGCCAACTTGCTGTGATAGCCCAGGTGACGGTTGCCGACTATATAGAGGGCGCCGCCGACCACCAGCGCTTCGCGCGCCTGCTGGAACATGCGCCAGGCGAGGAAGTCGCCAACCACCTGCTGCTGATGGAACGGTGGATTGCACAGCACCACCTCCAACGATTGCGGCGCCTGGCCGGCCAGGCCATCGTCGGCGCGGACGATGACGTCGCGATCACCCAGTGCGGCTTGCCAGTTCTCGGCGGCCGATTGCACGGCCATGTAGGACTCGTCCACCAAGGTGTAGTGCGCGTCCGGGTTCTGCAGGGCGCTGGCAATCGCGAGTACGCCATTGCCGCAACCCAGGTCGGCAACCCGCGCACTGCCAAGGCCTGTGGGCAAGTGCGGGAGGAATGCGCGGGTGCCGATGTCCAGGCCTTCGCGGCAGAACACGTTGGCGTGGTTGAGCAGGGCGATGGCCGGTGTGTCCAGGGTGTAACGGGTGGGGTAGGGCGAGACGGCGGCCGGGCGATCCCCGGCGGTGGCAATCAACAGTCGCGCTTTTTTGACCGCCAGGGACGCGTGCATCGGCCCGATGTACTGCTCCAGCAACTCACCGGCCGCCCGTGGCAGATGCTTGACCATCGCACCGGCGATGACTTCAGCGCCCGGCGCCAGTTGGCCCTGCAGGCGGATCAACTGTTCTTCGAGCAACGCCAGGGTTTTCGGCACGCGGATCAGTACCCGGTCGAACGGCCCACGTGGCACGTGGCTGGCAGGCATGAACGGCACGGCATCAAACGTCTTGCCGTTGCGCACCAGGTTTTTCTCCAGGCCTTGGGCGGCGAGAAACGAGTCGCCGCTGGACGTTACCTGCACATGACCTTCAAGGCTGGCGGCCAATGCGCCAAAGCTGTCGTTCAGCACCAGCACGCGGGTCGCGGCGTTCGGTTGCTGCTCGGCCAGGTAGCTGAGCAGGTACTCGTCGGCGGCGTCGAACGCTTGCAGCGGATCGTTGTGCTGCTCGGGTTGGCGGATCAGATCGAGCTGGGCGAACGGGCTTTCAAGCAGGGGCATGGAGGGGGAGGCTCTGGGTAGTCGATGAGTGTTCGGCGGGTTGCATGGGGACCGGCGCAACCGTCTGAGTGAACTGCGAGGCGGCACCTTGGGGGCTGCGTCAACACTCAGCGTTGGCCGTAAATGTTACTTTTTTTTCGCAAGGATTACATGCGGTGATTCCGCGCCGGTTAAAACAAACCCGCCTTCGAGGCGCAGAGTACGGCAGCGATCTTATTGTTGACTCCCAGCTTCCTGAAACAACTGGCGAGGTGAAAGCCAATCGTGCGCTCCGACAGGCACAGGATGCGGGCGATGTCTGAAGCGGTCTTGCCCAGAGCGGACCATTTGAGGATTTCTGTTTCCCGTGGGGTCAATGTGTTGGGCGTCTCTGCGCCGGGGCTTTCGGCGTATTTCTGCGCGACCACTGCATGCATGGCATGGCAGAGCCACAATACCTGGCCGGCCTTCTCGTACAGCTCCTGCGGGCTGACCTCACCCTTACCGCGTCCCAGGGTCAGCATGCTGAACACCCCCTGGAAGTCGTGGACCGACTGGGTCCAACCCAGATGGACGCCAGAAGACTGGGCCAGTTCCCATAAGTTCGGCGCGGCGCCGAACACTTTTTCCTCCCAGACAATCGGCAGTACGCAACGTTTGCAGTGGGTGACAACCGGGTCTACATCGAAGAAGTGGGCCTGGTCGTACAGCGTGTTCCATTCATTTGGATAGTTATTTAGGCAAATCGGTTTTTTTGGGTGTATTGGTCGTTGAGCGCTCATCGTAAAGGAACAAAATTGGAAGCCAAGCTCGTATGTTTGGTTGATGACCATTTCAAATACGCTGGTGATCTTATCCTCGCCCTCCAGCTTGGGGAGTCGTGTATTGCGCCAGTTGACCATCTGTAACTCTCCATGGATTTTTTTGTGACTTGGGTACGTCCTGGCCCCCAACGGTGCACGGAATGGAGTGTAGGATATCGGTTACATTTGCAGATGAAATTTTCGCTCTTGTACCGAGTGTTCTAATAGTTTTTCAATCAAGCATTAGTTTGCTATTCAAATGCCGGTATTTTTTTCCAGATTTTTTAATGGGTTGTGATGCCTGTAACGCTCAACTAACAAAGACGCTGCGTGTCAATGTAGTGGAGCGACGTGGGGTAATAGCGAAATGATTAATGGCGAAATCAAAGTGCTACTATTTTCGCAAACCCTGGGTGGCTAAACGATACTACTGCCGACTGTAGGTGTTTCCGCGTGTGACTTTGGGGGACACTAGGGCACCTGTAGAACGGAGCTCCCCATGACGGCCAGTGCTGAGAAATTTACCCGCCAGACCCTGCTCGACGTGCAATCGCTGACGCCCAGCCTCTTCACCCTGCGCACCACCCGTGACCCGGGCTTCCGGTTTACCGCTGGCCAGTTCGTGCGCCTGGGGGTGACCAAGGCCGATGGCAGCACGGTATGGCGCGCGTACTCTGTGGTGTCGTCGCCGTTTGATGAGTATCTGGATTTCTTCTCGATTGTGGTGCCCGGCGGCGAGTTCACCAGCGAGCTGAGCCGCTTGCGCGTGGGCGATACGCTGATGGTCGAGCGCCAGGCCACAGGCTTCCTGACCCTGAACCGGTTTGTCGACGGCCGTGACCTGTGGCTGCTGGGCACCGGCACCGGGGTGGCGCCGTTCCTGTCGATCCTGCAGGACTTTGAGGTCTGGGAAAAATTCGAGCGCATCATCCTCGTGTACAGCGCCCGGGAGGCCAGGGAACTGGCCTATCAGTCGCTTATCCAGGGGCTGGCGCAGCGTGAGTACCTGGCCGAGTACGCCCACAAGCTGACCTATCTGCCGCTGGTCACCCGCGAGCAGCATCCCGGCGCCCTGCATGGGCGCATTACCACCCTGATCGAGAATGGCGAACTGGAGCGCGCAGCCGGCGTCGAGCTGACCCCGGAGCATTCGCGCGTGATGATTTGCGGCAACCCGCAGATGATCGACGACACCCGCCAATTGCTCAAACAACGCGACATGCAATTGAGCCTGTCCCGGCGCCCTGGCCAGGTGGCAGTGGAAAACTACTGGTAACAAAAAGGCGCCCCTGGAGGCGCCTTCTTTCAAATCGATACGGCTTACAGCGGCTTTTCGTTCTGTGCCTTGAGCAGGTCACGGATTTCACCCAGCAACACTTCTTCCTTGCTCGGCGTCGGCGGCAGGCTTGGGGCCACCGCTTCTTCGCGCTTCAGGCGGTTGATGGCCTTCACACCCATGAAGATCGCAAACGCGACGATCAGGAAGTCGATCACGCTCTGGATGAACTTGCCGTAGGCCAGCACGACCGCCGGGACATTGCCCTGGGCAGCCTTGAGCGTCACGGCCAAATCAGCGAAGTCGACACCGCCGATCAACAGACCGATCGGTGGCATCACCACGTCGCCTACAAACGATGAAACAATTTTGCCGAAGGCGGCGCCGATGATAATACCGACGGCCATGTCGACCACATTACCTTTGACCGCGAAGGCCTTGAACTCACTGATCACGCCCATAGGTTATTCCTTGTTACAGATGAGAAGGGTGGAGCTCAGTGTAAGTCAGTCGTAACGGGCTTGCCTGACACAACTGTTAACACTGTTGGTTTTTATCGACACATTAAATCGTAAATAGTTTTCAAAGTGCCATCACTCGCGCGCGAATTACCCATAATTTCAGTGGGTTACCAGATTATTTTCTCAATCGCCCTGGTGGTGTTTTTCTATTTATCTTCTGACTCGCGGGTCACTAGCCTCTGGCAAGCACAACTGAATGTGCATTAAAAAAACCAGAGGAAACCTCGATGAACAACCCCATGAACCGCGCGCCCGTTCTGGCGCGCCATGCGCTGGTGCTGGCGACCGTCAGCCTGCTTTCCCTGTCTGTGCACGCCGCCAACCTGACCCGCGATAACGGCGCCATCGTCGGCGACAACCAGAACTCGCAAACTGCTGGCGCCAACGGCCCGGTGCTGCTGCAAGACGTGCAACTGATTCAGAAACTGCAACGCTTTGACCGCGAACGCATCCCCGAGCGCGTGGTACATGCCCGTGGTACCGGCGCCCACGGCACGTTTACCGTCACCGATAACCTCAGCGATCTGACCAAGGCCAAAGTCTTCGCCGCCGGCGAAGCAACCCCGGTATTCGTGCGGTTCTCGGCGGTGGTACACGGCAACCATTCCCCGGAAACCCTGCGCGACCCTCGCGGTTTCGCCACCAAGTTCTACACCGCCGACGGCAACTGGGACTTGGTCGGCAACAACTTCCCGACGTTCTTTATCCGCGATGCCATCAAGTTCCCGGACATGGTCCACGCCTTCAAGCCGGACCCACGCACTAACCTGGATGATGACTCGCGTCGTTTCGACTTCTTCTCTCATGTTCCCGAAGCCACCCGCACACTGACCGAGTTGTACTCCGACGCCGGCACGCCGGCCAGTTACCGCGAAATGGACGGCAATGGCGTACATGCCTACAAGTTGATCAACGCCAAAGGCGAAGTGCATTACGTCAAGTTCCACTGGAAGAGCCTGCAAGGCATCAAGAATCTTGATCCCAAGCAAGTCACTGAGGTGCAGGGCCGTGACTACAGCCATATGACGAATGACCTGGTCACGCATATCAACAAGGGCGACTTCCCCAAGTGGGACTTGTTCGTGCAGGTGCTCAAGCCTGAGGAACTGGCCAAGTTCGACTTTGACCCGTTGGACGCCACCAAGATCTGGCCCAATGTTCCCGAGCGCAAAGTCGGGCAGATGGTGTTGAACCGCAACCCGGCCAATGTCTTCCAGGAAACCGAGCAAGTAGCCATGGCCCCGGCCAACCTGGTGCCGGGCATCGAACCGTCGGAAGATCGCCTGCTGCAAGGCCGGGTGTTCTCCTATGCCGACACGCAGATGTACCGCCTGGGCGCCAACGCCCTGCAACTGCCGATCAACGCCCCTCGGGTCACCGTCAACAACGGTAACCAGGACGGTGCGATGAATCTCGGCAAAACCACCACCGGTGTTAACTACCAGCCAAGCCGCCTGCTGCCACGCGAAGAGCCGCAAACCGCGCGTTACAGCCAGTCGCCGCTGGTGGGCAGTACCCAGCAGGCGAAGATCCTGCGTGAGCAGAACTTCAAGCAGGCCGGTGATCTGTATCGCTCCTACAGCAAGAAGGAACGTCAGGACTTGATCGAGAACTTCGGCGGCTCCTTGGCCACCACCGACGACGAGAGCAAGCACATCATCCTGTCGTTCCTCTATAAAGCCGACCCGGAATACGGCACCGGCGTGACCAAGGTCGCCAAGGGTGACCTGGCCCGCGTGAAAGCGCTGGCGGAAAAGCTGACTGACTGACGTTGGTTCCGGTCGACGCCCTACATGGGCGTCGACGCTTTCAATGGGGGCTTCGCCCCTGGCAGGAGAATGACCATGCGTATTTCCATCGGGCTGCTGATGGCCATGCTGGCCTTCGTCGCCCATGCCGAGTCCCCGGACCCGGTTGCGCTCAAGGCGCAATTGCAGGACTACTATTTCGACGCCGCTCGCCGTGGCGATCTCGACATGCTCAACACCTTTATCGACGCCGGCTACAGCCTCAATACCCAGGACGACAAGGGCTACACCGCGCTGATCCTCGCCGCGTATCACGGCCAGGGGCCCTTCGTGGAGCGCTTGCTCAGTGCCGGCGCCGACGCCTGCGTGCAGGACAAGCGCGGCAACACCGCACTGATGGGCGCGATCTGCAAGGGTGAACTGAACATCGCCCGGCGCTTGCTGGCCACCGCCTGCAACGCCGACCAACGCAACGGCGCCGGGCAGACCGCCGCCATGTACGCCGGGCTGTTCAAGCGCCTCGAACTGCTCGACGAGTTGAAAGCCAAAGGCGCCGACCTGAATGCCGAAGACCCGATCGGCAACAGTGCTTCACGGTTGGCCGGCGGTGAAATCCGGACCCCGGCGCCGCGCTGAGCTATCATCGCGGTTTTTCGGTTGGAGGTTCTCAGATGGCAAAGGCCAAGCGCATGTACGGCTGCACCGAGTGCGGCGCGACCTTTCCCAAGTGGGCCGGCCAGTGTACCGAGTGCGGGGCGTGGAACACCCTCACCGAAACCATGATCGAAAGTGGCGGCGCTGCGGCCCCCAGCGGCCGCGCCGGCTGGACCGGGCAACAGGCGCAGATCAAGACCCTGGCCGAAGTCAGCGTCGAGGAGGTCCCGCGTTTCTCCACCGCCTCCGGTGAGCTCGACCGGGTGCTGGGCGGCGGCCTGGTGGACGGCTCGGTGGTACTGATCGGCGGCGACCCCGGTATCGGCAAGTCGACCATCCTGTTGCAAACCCTGTGCAGCATCGCCAGCCGCATGCCGGCGCTGTACGTCACCGGCGAAGAATCCCAGCAACAAGTGGCCATGCGCGCACGCCGCCTGGGCCTGCCTCAGGATCAACTGCGGGTGATGACTGAAACCTGCATCGAAAGCATCATCGCCACCGCGCGGATCGAAAAGCCCAAGGTCATGGTGATCGACTCGATCCAGACGATTTTCACCGAGCAACTGCAATCGGCCCCGGGCGGTGTGTCCCAGGTGCGTGAGAGCGCGGCGCTGTTGGTGCGTTATGCCAAACAGAGTGGCACGGCGATCTTTCTGGTCGGTCACGTGACCAAGGAAGGCGCGCTGGCCGGGCCACGGGTGTTGGAGCACATGGTCGACACCGTGCTGTATTTCGAGGGCGAATCCGATGGCCGTTTACGCTTGCTGCGGGCCGTGAAGAACCGCTTCGGCGCGGTGAACGAGCTGGGCGTATTCGCCATGACCGACCGCGGGCTGAAAGAAGTTTCCAACCCCTCGGCGATTTTCCTGACCCGTGCCCAGGAGGAAGTCCCAGGCAGTGTGGTGATGGCAACGTGGGAAGGCACCCGGCCGATGCTGGTGGAAGTGCAGGCGCTGGTGGACGACAGTCATTTGGCCAACCCGCGCCGGGTGACCCTGGGCCTGGACCAGAACCGCCTGGCGATGCTGCTCGCGGTACTCCATCGGCACGGCGGTATCCCGACCCATGACCAGGACGTGTTTCTTAACGTGGTGGGCGGGGTCAAGGTGCTGGAGACCGCGTCCGACCTGGCGTTGATGGCGGCGGTGATGTCCAGCCTGCGCAATCGCCCGCTGCCCCACGACCTGTTGGTGTTTGGCGAAGTCGGCCTGTCGGGCGAAGTGCGCCCGGTGCCCAGTGGTCAGGAGCGTTTGAAGGAAGCGGCCAAGCACGGCTTCAAACGCGCGATCGTGCCCAAGGGCAACGCGCCGAAGGAAGCGCCGCCGGGGTTGCAGGTGATTGCGGTGACGCGGCTGGAGCAGGCGTTGGATGCACTTTTCGAGTAGCCCACAACACCGCCCCTCCCACAGGTGGTCAGAGCTCCAGCAACGCGCCCAGCTGCCGCTCCAGTTCTTCCTGATCGCCCAGATTCAACTCGACCAAGCGGCGCAAATGGCTGATCGACTCCAGACTGATGTGCTCGCACTCAAACCCCAGTTGGCCAGGTTGATCGTGGGTCAGCCTGACCTGCATCTGCACATCGGTAGTGGCGTCCAGGTGGATATCCACATGGAACGACTCAGTGCCGATGCCGAGCCAGGGTGTCGGTCTCAGCACCAGCAAGCCCTTCAGCGATAAGTCCACCAACTGCACCGGCCATTCCTGACCGTTTTGCCGAAGTTTGGTTTTGGCATCAAAGGCGATCCGGCGAAAACGACGGCGATCAGACGCATGTTCGGTCATGGTGAAACCCTCTGTGGATGAAGGGATTGTAGCCTTGCGCCATTATTGAGGCTTTATTTCTGCTTTTTTTGCCGTGGGAAGGCTCTAGACCAACGTAGGGGGCTGGCCTTTAAGGCCAGTAGCGCTAAACTCGAGCTGGTTGTCCTTTCTGTCCACCCTGGCTGGAATACAAAAAAATGAAAAATAATAATAGCCTGCTACGCCACTTACCCTGGCTGGTACTGGCCATAGTAGGTGCGTGCGCTCTAGGCGTAGTGGCCTTGCGCCGCGGCGAAGCGATCAATGCCTTGTGGATCGTGGTCGCTGCAGTGGCGATCTACCTGGTCGCCTATCGTTACTACAGTCTGTTCATCGCCAACAACGTGATGCAGCTCGATCCACGACGGGCCACCCCCGCAGTGGTCAATAACGACGGTCTGGACTACGTGCCGACCAACAAACACATCCTTTTCGGTCACCACTTTGCGGCGATTGCCGGTGCAGGCCCCTTGGTCGGCCCGGTGCTGGCGGCGCAAATGGGTTATCTGCCCGGCACGCTGTGGCTGATCGCCGGGGTGGTGCTGGCCGGTGCGGTGCAGGACTTCATGGTCCTGTTCCTGTCCACCCGTCGTAACGGCCGTTCCCTGGGGGATATGGTTCGCGAAGAGATGGGCCGCATTCCGGGGACCATCGCGCTGTTCGGCTGCTTCCTGATCATGATCATCATCCTCGCGGTGCTGGCGCTGATCGTGGTCAAGGCCCTGGCCGAGAGCCCGTGGGGCATCTTCACGGTGATGGCGACCATCCCGATCGCGATGTTCATGGGCGTCTACATGCGCTACATCCGCCCGGGCCGCATCGGTGAGATTTCGATCGTCGGCGTGCTGTTGCTGCTCGGTTCGATCTGGCTGGGCGGGCAGATTGCCGCCGATCCGGCCTGGGCCAAGGTGTTCAGTTTCACCGGCATCCAGATCACCTGGATGCTGATCGGCTACGGTTTCGTCGCAGCGGTACTGCCGGTGTGGCTGATCCTGGCACCGCGTGACTATCTCTCCACCTTCCTCAAAATCGGCACCATCGTCGCCTTGGCCATCGGTATCCTGGTGACCATGCCCGACCTGAAAATGCCGGCGCTGACCCAATTCATCGATGGCACCGGCCCGGTGTGGAAGGGCGGACTGTTCCCGTTCCTGTTCATCACCATTGCCTGCGGTGCGGTCTCGGGCTTCCACGCGCTGATCGCTTCGGGCACCACGCCGAAGTTGCTGGCCAGTGAAGGCCACGCCCGTTACATCGGGTATGGCGGCATGTTGATGGAGTCGTTCGTGGCCATCATGGCGATGGTTGCCGCTTCGGTGATCGAGCCTGGCGTGTACTTCGCCATGAACAGCCCTGCGGCGATTGTCGGCTCCGACGTGGTCACCGTCGCTCAAACCGTCAGCAGTTGGGGCTTTGCGATTACGCCTGAGGCGCTGTCGGCCGTTGCCCGTGACATCGGCGAAACCACCGTCCTGGCGCGTGCCGGCGGTGCGCCGACGCTCGCTGTGGGTATCGCGCAGATCCTGCACAGTGTCCTGCCAGGTGAAAACACCATGGCGTTCTGGTACCACTTTGCGATCCTGTTCGAAGCGCTGTTCATCCTGACGGCGGTCGACGCCGGTACCCGTGCCGGGCGCTTCATGCTGCAAGACCTGCTGGGTTCCTTCGTGCCGGCGCTCAAACGTACCGAGTCCTGGACCGCCAACCTGATCGCGACCGCCGGTTGCGTGGCCATGTGGGGTTACCTGCTGTATCAAGGTGTGATCGACCCACTGGGCGGCATCAACACCTTGTGGCCGCTGTTCGGTATCTCCAACCAGATGCTGGCAGGTATCGCGCTGATGCTGGCGACTGTCGTGCTGATCAAAATGAAGCGCCAACGCTACATTTGGGTGACCATGCTGCCGGCTGTCTGGCTGCTGATCTGCACCACCACCGCGGGCTTCATCAAGCTGTTCGACGCTAACCCGGCGATCGGCTTCCTGTCGCTGGCGAAGAAGTACAGCGATGCGCTGGCCAACGGTCAGATCCTGGCCCCGGCCAAGAGTATCGACCAGATGCAGCATGTGATCTGGAATGCCTACACCAACGCAACGCTGACGGCGCTGTTCCTGTTCGTGGTCTTCAGCATCCTGTTCTATGCGCTCAAGGTCGGCATTGCCGCCTGGGGTAACAAAGAACGCACGGATAAAGAAGCCCCGTTCCAGGCCGTACCGGACGCATGATCGAGGATTGCAGCCATGTTCAATGACATCAGTCGCCTCGGTAAATACCTCGGTCAGGCCGCGCGCCTGATGGTCGGCATGCCCGACTACGACACTTACGTCGAGCATATGCAAACCAAACACCCGGACAAACCGATGATGGACTACAAGGCGTTCTTCCGGGAACGCCAGGAAGCCCGTTACGGCGGCAAGGGTGGGCCCAAATGCTGCTGACCCGGTAATTCGGGCTGGCGGTGATCTACTGTGGGAGGGGGCTTGCCCCCGATAGCGATGTGTCAGTGACATACCAGTGCCTGACACACTGCTATCGGGGGCAAGCCCCCTCCCACATTTGTTTCTGTGTTCCTTCAAGGAGAATTTCTTTGTCCTCTCCCATCCCCGTCACCGTCCTTAGTGGCTTCCTCGGCGCCGGCAAGACCACGTTGCTGCGCCACCTGCTCAAAGCCGAGCACGGCTTGAAAATCGCCGTGATCGAAAACGAATTCAGCGACGCCGGTATCGACACCCAGCTATTGGGCGCCGAGCCCGTGCAAGTCATGACCCTGTCCAACGGCTGCGTGTGCTGCACCATCCACACCGACCTGACCAAAGCCCTGTACCTGCTGCTGGAGCGTCTGGACAGCGGCGAGATCGCCTTCGACCGCCTGGTGATCGAATGCACCGGCCTGGCCGACCCGGCCCCCGTGGCCCAGACCTTTTTCATCGATGAAGAGCTGCGCGAGCGCTACATCCTCGACGGCATCATCACCCTGGTGGACGCGGCCCACGCCGAGCAGCACCTGAGCCAAACCATCGCCCAGGCGCAGATCGGGTTTGCCGACCGCCTGCTGGTGAGCAAGCGCGACCTGGTGGACGACGTAACTTTCGACGCCCTCAGCCAACGCCTGACTCGCATCAACCGCCGCGCGCCGATTCGCGTATGACCGAAGTAGAAGTAAAGAAAACACAAGAAAGCCTGC
>NZ_JAKNRV010000179.1:0-10540 GCF_023072625.1 Pseudomonas emilianonis | reverse complement strand
CGAACAACGCTGGACCGTCGGCAGCCTCGCCACGGCGAGCAGTTTCGTCGGCAGCGGCCTGGGCTTTGCCTGGTTGCCCCGGCACATGATCGAGCGCGAACTCGCCGAAGGCGTGCTCAAGCAGCTACCCTTGGAACAGGGCGGCAGCCGCCACCCCACGTTCTACCTGTACTCGAACAAGGACAAACCCCTGGGGCCGGCGACGCAGATCCTCGTGGAACTGCTACGCACATTTGACACCGCGCCCCTGGATGCGCCTTTCGCCGCCCCGCAGCAAGCCTGAAACGGAGTTCATGCATGGCCTGGTTCGAACATGAAGGGTGCAGCCTGCATTACGAGGAATATGGCCACGGCGCCCCACTGATTTTGATCCACGGCCTGGGCTCCAGCAGCCAGGATTGGGAACTGCAGATTCCGGTGCTGGCCAGGCATTACCGCCTGATCGTGGTGGATGTGCGCGGCCACGGGCGCTCGGACAAACCCCGGGAGCGCTACACCATCAAAGGTTTCACCTTCGACCTGATCGCCCTGATCGAACACCTGGACCTGCCTCCCGCCCATGTGGTGGGCTTGTCCATGGGCGGCATGATCGCGTTTCAACTGGCGGTGGACGAACCGGCGCGGGTCAAGAGCCTGTGCATCGTCAACAGCGCGCCCGAGGTCAAGGTGCGCAGCGCCGACGATTACTGGCAGTGGGCCAAGCGCTGGACCCTGGCACGCGTCCTCAGCCTGGGCACCATCGGCAAGGCCCTGGGCGACCGGCTGTTTCCCAAACCGCAGCAAGCCGACCTGCGCCGCAAGATGGCCGAGCGCTGGGCAAAAAACGACAAACGTGCTTATCTCGCCAGCTTCGATGCGATTGTGGGCTGGGGCGTGCAGGAACAACTTTGCAGAATTACCTGTCCAACCCTGGTCATCAGCGCCGACCACGACTACACCCCTGTGGCACAGAAAGAAATCTATGTAAAACTGCTGCCCGATGCGCGGCTGGTGGTGATCGAAGATTCCCGCCATGCCACGCCCTTGGATCAACCCGAAGTCTTTAACGCTACCCTTCTCGATTTTCTAAAGACAGTCGAAATCACTACCCAGGATCACTGACCCATGCTGAAAAAAATCGCCTTCTTTGCCGGTTCCGTGCTGTTCGCTGCCAACCTGATGGCGGCCGAGCCTGCCAAGGCGCCCCACGTATTGATCTCCACCACCAACGGCGACATTGAAATCGAACTGGACCCGGTCAAGGCGCCGATCAGTACCAAGAACTTCCTGGCCTACGTCGACAAGGGTTTCTACACCAACACGATTTTCCACCGTGTGATCCCGGGCTTCATGGTCCAGGGCGGCGGGTTCACCACCCAGATGGCGCAAAAAGACACCAATCCACCGATCAAGAACGAAGCCAGCAACGGCCTGCATAACGTGCGTGGCACGCTGTCGATGGCCCGAACCTCGAACCCGGATTCGGCCACCAGCCAATTCTTCATCAACGTGGCGGACAACGCCTTCCTCGACCCAGGTCGCGATGCCGGTTATGCCGTATTCGCCAAAGTGGTCAAGGGCATGGACGTCGTCGGCATCATCGTCAACTCGCAGACCACCACCAAACAAGGCATGCAAAACGTGCCCATCGATCCTGTCCTGATCAAGTCGGCCAAGCGCATCGACTGAGGTCTGCAGGTAGTTCCGCGCGGCGCTCACAAGGCGCCGTGCGCATTTGAACAGGAGAGCCCGCCAGGCGGGCGTCAACCCTAATGCTCTATCGTCGTTTCGAACAACTGATCGATATTTTCCGCGACGCGCCCAGCGCCGCCCCTCCCGACAAAGTCCTGCCCTTCTACCTCTACTACCTGCGCCAGGTGTGGCCGTGTTTTGCCGCGCTGTTGGTGGTGGGCCTGATCGGCGCGCTGATCGAAGTTGCGCTGTTCAGCTACCTGAGCCGCATCATCGACCTGGCCCAGGGCACACCGCCGGCGAATTTCTTCCAGGTGCACAGCACCGAGCTGATCTGGATGGCCGTGGTCGCCCTGCTGCTGCGTCCGATCTTCGGCGCCCTGCATGACCTGCTGGTCCACCAGACCATCAGTCCCGGCATGACCAGCCTGATCCGTTGGCAGAACCACAGCTACGTGCTCAAGCAGAGCCTGAACTTCTTCCAGAACGACTTCGCCGGGCGTATCGCCCAGCGCATCATGCAAACCGGCAACTCCCTGCGCGACTCCGCCGTGGCGGCCGTGGATGCGATCTGGCACGTGGCGATCTACGCCATCAGTGCCCTGGTGCTGTTTGCCGAGGCCGACTGGCGCCTGATGATCCCGCTGGTGACCTGGATCGTCTGCTACAGCCTGGCATTGGGCTACTTCGTGCCACGGGTGAAAGAGCGTTCGGTGATTTCCTCCGAGGCGCGCTCCAAGTTGATGGGGCGCATCGTCGATGGCTACACCAACATCACCACCTTGAAGCTGTTCGCCCATACCCAGTCCGAGCAGGAATACGCCAAGGAAGCGATCATCGAGCAGACCGAAAAAACCCAGTTGGCCAGCCGCGTGGTGACCAGCATGGACGTGGTGATCACCACCATGAACGGCCTGCTGATCGTCACCACCACCGGCCTGGCCCTGTGGCTGTGGACCCACTCGCTGATTTCCGTGGGCGCGATTGCCCTGGCGACCGGCCTGGTGATTCGCATCGTCAACATGTCCGGTTGGATCATGTGGGTGGTCAATGGCATTTTCGAAAACATCGGCATGGTGCAGGACGGCCTGAAAACCATCGCCCAGCCGCTGGCCGTGGTCGACCGCGACAACGCTCCACGCCTGACCGTCCCCCATGGCGAAGTACGCTTCGAGCAGGTGGATTTCCACTACGGCAAGAAGAGCGGGATCATTGGCGGCCTGAACCTGAACATCAAGGCCGGTGAAAAAATCGGTCTGATCGGCCCCTCCGGGGCGGGCAAATCGACCCTGGTCAACCTGCTGCTGCGCCTGTATGACCTGCAAGGCGGGCGCGTCCTGATCGACGGCCAGAACATCGCCGAGGTCGCCCAGGAAACCCTGCGCGAACAGATCGGCATGATCACCCAGGACACCTCGCTGCTGCACCGCTCGATCCGCGAGAACCTGTTGTATGGCAAGCCGGACGCCAGCGACGAAGAACTCTGGGCCGCCATACACAAGGCGCGTGCCGATGAGTTCATCCCGCTGCTATCGGACGCCGAAGGCCGCACCGGGCTGGATGCCCATGTGGGCGAGCGCGGGGTCAAACTCTCCGGCGGGCAACGCCAGCGCATCGCCATCGCACGGGTGCTGCTCAAGGATGCGCCGATCCTGATCATGGACGAAGCCACCTCGGCGCTGGACTCGGAAGTGGAAGCGGCTATCCAGGAAAGCCTGGAAACCCTGATGCAAGGCAAGACGGTGATTGCGATTGCGCACCGGTTGTCGACCATTGCGCGGATGGACCGCCTGGTGGTGCTGGAGAAAGGCCAGATCGCCGAGACGGGCAGCCATGCCCAGTTGCTCGCCCACGGCGGGTTGTATGCGCGGCTGTGGCAGCACCAGACCGGAGGTTTTGTCGGCATCGACTGAAAACTGCCGGGCCTACGCCACTCAAAATGTGGGAGGGAGCAAGCCTCCTCCCACATGGGTGGCCTGGATTTGTGCCACAACCCTGCTGTAATCAGTGCAGTGCCCAGACGGGCGCTGAAGTAAATCTGCAGGGAGCATCACTGATTTACTGATTCGGTAGAGCGATCTATCAAGGACGTGTGGCATGTCTTTGTTCAAGCGTTCAGTCACAGAGGGTTTAGGTACGTTTTGGCTGGTGTTGGGCGGCTGCGGGAGTGCGGTGTTGGCCGCAGCGTTTCCCGCAGTCGGCATCGGGTTGTTGGGGGTGGCCCTGGCCTTCGGGCTCACGGTGCTGACCATGGCGGTCGCCATCGGGCACATCAGCGGTTGTCACCTCAACCCGGCGGTATCGGTGGGGCTGGTCGTGGGCGGCAGGTTTCCGGCCAGGGAGTTACCGGCGTACATCGTGGCCCAGGTCATTGGTGGCATTGTCGCGGCTGCGCTGCTGTATGTGATAGCCAGCGGCAAACCGGGGTTTGAACTGGCGTCAGGTCTGGCGTCCAACGGCTATGGCGAGCATTCGCCTGGCGGTTATTCATTGGCAGCGGGGTTCGTCTGTGAGCTGGTGATGACAGCGATGTTCGTGCTGATCATCCTCGGCGCCACCGACCACCGTGCCCCGAAGGGCCTCGCGCCCATCGCCATCGGCCTGGCCCTGACCTTGATCCACCTGATCTCGATTCCCGTGACCAACACCTCGGTCAACCCGGCCCGCAGTACGGGGCCGGCGCTGATCGTGGGCGGGTGGGCGATCCAGCAATTGTGGATGTTCTGGCTCGCGCCGATCCTTGGCGCGGTGATCGGCGGCGTGGTCTATCGATGGCTGGGCAAGGAGGAGCCGGCCTGAGGCAACACGGGGTCAGCCCTGCCGATACGGCAGGGCTGCCCTCGCCTCTTCGGCATACGCCAGAATCCCCACCCGCTCGCGCGCCAGGAAATCCTCAACCGCATTCTTCAACCCCGGGTGGCGCAGGTAGTGCCACGACCGGGTGATCACCGGTTCGAACCCGCGAATCAATTTATGCTCGCCCTGGGCGCCGGCATCGAAGCGTTGCAAGCCGTGGGCAATGGCGTAATCCATGCCTTGGTAGAAGCAGGTTTCGAAATGCAAGCGGTCGAATTCCGCCAGGCAGCCCCAGTAACGACCATAGAAGCTGTCGCCGCCGATCAGGCTGAACGCCATGGCCACCGGGCGTGTGCCTTGCTTAGCCAGCACCACCCGGATCGCTTCGGGCATGCGTTCGGCCAGCAGACTGAAAAACGCGCGGGTCAGGTATGGCGATTGGCGGCGCACCGCGTAAGTGTTGGCGTAGCAGGCGTAGACAAAATCCCACTGCGCCTCGCCGAGTTCATGGCCTTGCAACCATTCGAACTCGATGCCCTGCCCCGCCACCTGTTCGCGTTCCTTGCGCATCTGTTTGCGCTTGCGCGAACTCAAGGCGTCGAGGAAGTCCTGAAAGTCTCGGTAGCCACGGTTCTGCCAGTGAAACTGACAGCCCAGGCGCTGCAACCAGCCCGGCTGTTGGGCCAGGGCGTCATCCGCCAGCGGATCGGTGAAGTTGATGTGCGCGCTGGAGAGCCCTTCGATTTCCAGGTAACCCGGCAGGCTGTTGAGCAGCTCGAAACCGTCTTCAGCGCTGGCGGCCAGCAAGCGCGGGCCGCTGACTGGGCTGAACGGCACGGCGACCAACAGCTTGGGGTAGTAATCGATACCGGCCCGCTGGCAGGCATCCGCCCAACCGTGGTCGAAGACGTACTCGCCGGAGGAATGCCACTTGCGATAACCGGGCAAAGCCGCCACCAGCCGATCACCTTCCCAGTGCAGTAAATGCTCAGGCTGCCAGCCCGAATGCGGGCCCAGGCTGGCGCTGTCTTCCAGCGCGCTCAGGAACGCATGTCGCACAAAGGGCTGGGCCTGCGGCACCAGGGCGTCCCAGACCTGCGGGGCGATTTCGGACAGGCTGTCCAGGCGTTGCAGCGGCATCGGCATCCTCACTACTTCAGGGCGTGAAAGCCTCGCGAGTATCGCTTATCGCCGCCCCCGACACACCCTCGAATCGACGGACAAGGCTCTAAATCAATAGTTCCATTCTAAATAAATTGTCATCTACCTGACATCATTTCGCCACTGCGCAGTCATAAACGATCGCGATACTGACGCCTGTTTTTAGCGCGCCTGGTTCTACCCCGGCGGTTATTTTCCGTCCGTCATCGGTCGGTTGTGTCCTGGATGGTTTGCCATCCCTCCTCACTTTCGGAGATTGATATGCGTCTTGCTTCCACTAAAACTGCGGCGGCCCTCTGTGGCGGCTTGTTGCTGGCCCTGAGCGTTCCGGCCAGCGCTGCAGTCGACGCTAAATTGCTCGACATGCTCAAGGCCAACGGTCAGATCACCGGTTCGCAGTACACTGAACTGCAAGCTGAGCTGGCCAAGGATCAGAAAGAAAAGCAGATCGCACAGCAAGCTCAACAAGAGACCAACGAACAGATCGCGGCCACCGCGAAAAAAACCAACGACCTGAGCGTGTTCGACCAGAAACTCGCCTGGGCCGCCAAGACCCAGTTCAAGGGTGACGTACGCTTCCGTCAGGAAACCGTGAAGATCCAGGGCGAATCCAACAACGGTGGCCGTGACAAGGACCGTCAACGCATCCGTGCCCGGCTGGGTGCCTACACCGAGATCAACAACCAGGTCGACACCGGCATTCGTATCTCCACCGGCAGCAGCGACGACGCACGCTCCACCAACCAGGATCAGGACAACTACTTCGACAAGAAGTCGATCTGGCTGGACCTTGGCTACATCGACTACCACCCGGACCAGATCAAGAACCTGCACGTCATCGGCGGCAAGATGCTCCAGCCGTGGGTGAGCATGGGCGACATAATCTGGGATGGCGATATCAATCCGGAAGGTCTGGCTCTGACCTACAAATACCCGCTGGGTAGCAGCGCCGAGTTGTTCGGCAGCCTCGGTAACTACAACCTCAAGGACAACGTCGACGGCGACGGCGTGCAATTTCGCAACGACCTGCGCCTGACTTCCGGCCAGTTGGGTACACGTTTCTCGGTGACCGACAACCTGAAAATGACCCTGGGCGGCAGTATCTACGCCTACCAGAACGACCAGAGCAGCGCCTGTACGAGCAGCACCACGCCTTGCGCACTGGCAGTCAACGGCAACTCGGCGAACGAACAATTCCGTCTGTATGAAGGTTTTGCCCAGGCCGACATCGGTGGCCTGGCCGTGCCACTCGCGTTCTACGGCCAGTACGTGAAGAACAACGATGCGTCCAACGATCAGGACACCGCCTGGTTGCTGGGTGCCAAGTCCAAGGTGTTCGGGTTCAACCTGGACTACAACTACCGCGATACGCAACGTAACGCTGTAGTCGGCGCCTTCACCGATTCGGACTTCGCCAACGGCACCACCGGTTCGCGCGGCCATAAGATGAAGGTCAGCTACGACATCGATAAGAACTTCGCCGTCGGCGCCACGTACTACCTGACCAAGGCTGACTACGCCAGCCGCACGCAGCGTGATGCCAACACCAACACCCTGCAGTTGGATGCTGAAGCCAAGTTCTAAATGTAAGTGCGACACGCCTGGGGCCAGGATGGCCCTGGGTGGCTTTAACAGCCTGGCGTGGGTGAATCGGTCCCCATCATCCGTCCGATTCCCCCGCGCGAGTCTGCCTTTCCCCCGCCGTTACTGATCCTTGCGCCGCTCGGCGGCCAGCCGTTCAGCCAAGGCATCCACACCCTGTACCGGCGCCTGCGGCATGATCCGCAACGTGGCCTGCATCAGGCGCATCTGACGGATAAAGCGCCGGCAATTGGGGCAGAACATCAAGTGATGACGCATCAGCAGCCGCTCGCGAAAGGTCAACAGACCATCGAGAAAGTCACTGGAACGCGCCACTTGCTCTTTACACGTCAACATTCGCCGGTCTCCTCAAAATGCTCCACCGTGGCGAAGACTTTAAGCCGCGCACGATGCAACAGCACCCGTACATTGGAGAGCGAAAGCGTCAGAAGATTACAAATTTCCTCCAACTCCAGGCCCTGGCGTTCACGCAGCACCAGGACGCTGCTTTGCAATTCCGACAAATTCAGCAACGTATGCTCCAGGCATTTGCGCAGTTCATCCTCAGTGAGCAGGGCTTCCGGGGTGTCCTGATGCCAGGCAAAGGGGGCGACAGCCCAGTGGCCATCATCCGGCATGAAACGCTCATCCCCGATCGTACCGTGGGGCGAGGGCAAATCATCGAGCAATACTTCGCGACGATTCTGCTTGTAGCGGCCCTTGGCGGCATTGGCGGTGATGGTCAGCAGCCAGGTCTTGAGGCTGGAGCGCCCTTCGAACTTGGCCAGGTTGCGTACCACTGACAGCCAGGCGTCCTGCACCACTTCGTCGGCATGACGCTGGCCGACAATCGCATAGGCCACCGCGCGCATGGCGCTTTGGTATTGCGTGACCAATTCCTTGTAGGCTCGCTGCTCGCCCTTGAGCAAGCGTTCAAGCAGGTGCGCGTCGTCCGCTGCTGCCATTCGAGACCTCGGTTTCCAAGTGAGAACGCGATCTGTGTGGGGGCTGGCTTGCCAGCTCCCACATTTGACCGCGGCGAGCCGCAGAATCAGCGTTTGCGCAGGATCACGCTGCCGATCGAGTAGCCCGCGCCGAACGAGCTGAGTACCGCCACGGCGCCTTTGGGCAAGTCGTCCTGGTAAGTGTGGAACGCAATCACCGAACCCGCCGAGCTGGTGTTGGCGTAGGTGTCGAGAATTACCGGCGCTTCTTCCAGCGTGGCTTCACGCCCCAGCAGCTTCTTCACGATCAGGTGGTTCATGCTCAGGTTGGCCTGGTGCAGCCAGAAGCGCTTCACGTCGTTCACGTTCAACTGGTTTTGCGCCAGGTGCGCGCCGATCAACTCTGCGACCATCGGGCAGACGTCGCGGAAGACTTTGCGGCCTTCCTGCACGAACAGTTTGTCGGGCGCGCCGATGCCCTCTTCCGCCGCGCGGTTGAGGAAGCCGAAGTTGTTGCGGATGGTATTCGAGAACTTGGTCAGCAGCTTGGTGCTCACCACGTCGAACTGGTGCTCGGAGGTCGCCAGGTCAGCGCGTTCGAGGATCACCGCAGTGGCCGCGTCACCGAAAATGAAGTGGCTGTCGCGGTCGCGGAAGTTCAAGTGGCCAGTGCAGACCTCCGGGTTGACCATCAGGATCGCCCGCGCCTGGCCCAGCTTGATGCTGTTGGCGGCGTTCTGGATGCCGAAGGTTGCCGAGGAACACGCCACGTTCATGTCGAAACCGAAACCTGCGATGCCGAGGGCTTCCTGGACTTCGATGGCGATGGCCGGGTAGGCACGTTGCAGGTTGGAGCAGGCGACGATCACCCCGTCGATGTCGGCGGCGGTCTTGCCGGCGCGCTGCAGCGCCTGTTCGGCGGCGCCGACGGCCATCTGGCAAAGCACCGACCATTCGTCGTTGCTGCGCTCGGGCAGGCGCGGGGTCATGCGCTGCGGGTCAAGGATACCGTCCTTGTCCATCACAAATCGGCTCTTGATGCCCGACGCCTTCTCGATGAAGGCCGCGCTGGACTCGGTCAGCGCCTGCACGTCACCGCGTTCGATGGCAGCGGCGTTCTCGGTGTTGAACTGCTGCACGTAGGTATTGAAAGACTGCACCAGCTCTTCGTTGGAGATGCTGTTGGCCGGGGTGTACAGGCCAGTGCCGCTGATGACGACGTTATGCACGGTCGTTCCTCTAAATCTGTCAGGCAGAAGATATTGGTACCGTCGTACCAAACTGTAGGTCGTTTGATGCCATCCAGCGGGCATCAAACTGGCAACGCTTTATTCCATCGCGCCGCGGCTGCACATCAGCCCATCACGACGATCCCGGCATTTATAACCGCGAAGTTTGCCACAACCCTGGGGATTTGGCGCCATATCCCGGATAAGCACCATTGCCCATTAGTGTGATCAAGCCTCCACCAGGCTCCATTGCTTGCTCAGGCGCTTGTCCGAAATAGGTACCTTGGTGCCCAACTGCTGGGCAAACAACGACACCCGATATTCCTCCAACCACCAGCGGTAGAGCGTTAGCTGGGGGTCGCGCTTGCCTTCCTGGGCGTGCTTGTTCAAGCGGTTCTGGTACTGCGCCCACAGGCCGCCCAGCTCGCTGCTCCACACCCGGTCTTTTTGCACCTGGCTGGGCAGTTTTTCAAGGCGCAACTCGATGGCCTTGAGCAAACGCGGCAATTCTTTTAACCACTGCGCCGGGGTTTCCCGCACAAAACCGGGATAGACCAGATTGCTCAGTTGCTGCTTGATATCGTTCAAGGCCACCGCCTGGGCCAGGTCGATCTTGCCTTTGAAGCGCTTTTGCAGGCCGTGCCAGAGTTTCAGCACGTCCAGGGTCAAGCGCGCCAGGCGCTCGGCGTGTTCGGTCCAACTGCCACGCTTGCGCTCGGCCAACGCCGCCAACCCGGCACCGTCACGCGGCAGGTTGGCTTCGCCGTCCAACACGCAGGTGTCGAGGCTGGCCAGCAGAATATCTTCCACCAGCGCGTCGATGCGCCCCAACTCGCGGTACATCAGGCCCAGTTCGGTCAGGCCGGGCAATTTGCCACGCAGGAATTTTGCCGGCTCGGCCAATTGCTGCATCAGCAGACGCTGCAAGGCGCGCCGGTGCTGGAATTCGGCCTCGGCGGCGGTGGAGAATCGGCCTTCCTTGACCGTGCCGTTTTCTTCCACCAGCGCCGGATACACCGTCATCGACAACCCGGCGATCTTTTGCTGGGTCTTCTCGGCTACCGCCGCAAACCCCTTGGCCTCCACCGGCTGTTGGCTTTTCGCCGTTTGCGGCACGGCCAACGCGGCCTGGCTCGCCTCGGCAAAGCGCGCGGTCAG
>NZ_JAKNRV010000178.1:0-10547 GCF_023072625.1 Pseudomonas emilianonis | reverse complement strand
CACCGCCGCCGCGATCAGGCCACGACGCAGCAACGCCACCGGCAGGTAGCCATGGTCGGAGCCGATATCCGCCAACCGCGCCCCAGCCGGCACATGCGCGGCTACGCGCTCCAGGCGCATGGACAATGTGTGTTCGTTCAACTGCGGTTCCTTCTTCACCACGAGTGTCAGTGCGAAGGCTATTGACGCACAAACTCCACCACCCGCTCCAGCATTCGATCACACGCATCCAGTTGCTGCAGACTGATGAACTCATCCGCCTTGTGCCCCTGTTCCATGCTGCCCGGGCCGCACACCACGGTGGGAATCCCCGCCTGATCGAACAGCCCGCCTTCGCTGCCGAAGGCGACGGTGCCGAAGTCCTGCGAGCCGCAAAACTGCGCGACCCACTCAGCCGCCTGGCTTTGCGACGAAGTCGCCAACCCCGGATAGCTGGACAACTCACTGAAGCCGATCGCGCACTGCGCACTCACCGCCTGCATCGCCGGCAGCAGGGTTTGCTCGGCATACAACCGTAACTGGTGCGCCACCTGCCACGGGTCCTGGGTCGGCAGCGAGCGCACTTCGAAATCAAAGCTGCACTGCTGCGGGACGATATTCAGCGCCTTGCCGCCGCTCATCACGCCGGTTTGCACCGTGGCAAACGGCGGATCGAACGCCGCGTTCTGGAGTTGCGGCGCCTTGAGTTCCTCACCGAGCCGCACCAGTTCTCGGATCAAGCAGGCCGCGTATTCGATGGCGTTGACGCCTGACGGTGCATAAGCCGAATGACACGCCGCGCCCTGCACGTCGCAACGCACGGCCAATTTGCCTTTGTGCCCCAGCACCGGCTTGAGCTCGGTGGGCTCGCCGATCACACACAACAACGGCTTGACCGGCTGCGCGTGAAACCTTTCGATCAACGAACGCACCCCCAGGCAACCCACCTCTTCGTCATAGGACAGCGCGATATGCACCGGCATACGCAACGACGCCCGCACCAGCGTCGGCACACAGGCCAACACACAGGCGATATAGGCCCAAGCCGAATGCCAGGGGCGCACCGTGCCGGTAGTACGCGTCCAGTCGTTGGCCGTCCTGGCGCAGCACGGTCACGGCATTTTCACGCCAAAGAAACTCGCGCTGGTTACGCTGGGTCGGTTGCGGGATAGCCGAATAACGTCGCAAGTCATCGCTGACTTGGCGTAACAACAGGGCGTTCTGCCACGCCGAACTGGCGAGTGCGACAACCCCCGCCA
This sequence comes from Pseudomonas emilianonis, assembly GCF_023072625.1. NCBI lineage: Bacteria > Pseudomonadati > Pseudomonadota > Gammaproteobacteria > Pseudomonadales > Pseudomonadaceae > Pseudomonas > Pseudomonas emilianonis. Next base: position 9,309 of record NZ_JAKNRV010000178.1, on the reverse strand, counting down.
CGGCGAACAACCACAGCGCAACAACGCTTGCACGTTGCACCGGGGAACGCAGCGGGCCGAGCGGCAGCAGGTTGAGCAAAGGGTCCGGGAACGGCAACACCGCATCCGTCACGGTCTCTCTGTGATCCGCCAGCGCCACTTTGCTGCGTAGCCATTGCCGCCACAGGTTCCCCTTCACGGCATGCGGCAATGCCGACACACACGTGACTGCGCAGGTCGCCGCCAGGCTCGAAGCGTTGCGAGTGACAAGGTGCGGCAATACCGCTTCGTGAAGCCAGGCCACAGTGCTGTTCAACTGAACACTTGCGTGCATCCGGGCAGCCTGCCTGGGCGAGTCAGCGGGTTGCTGTTGCCAGTCATCCAGGCTGACGCAAGCACCCGCCTCACACACACGGACCTCGGCCTGCCCGATGCCCCAACAGAACCAAGGCGCCTCGTCCTGCAAGGTTTGCAGGTAGCTCACCAGCAACAGCGGCAGCGCAACACCGCGCTTGCGGGCCAAGGCCATCTGATGACTGAAGGCGCGCACCTGACCGGCGAGTACGGCCCCATCACTGTGCGCGCCGGGGCTGACGCTGAACATCACGCCCAGTTGCCCGGCCCAACCCGCACGCACGGCCAGAACCTGATCAGTGACGACCAGCAGTTGCTCCAGGCTCGGTACGCGCACGTAGCACCCTTGTTCGGTCACGCGCAGGGCCAACTGCTCGGCGGCAACCCTGCCGAATAGCCCATCCAGGCCATCACCGCAGACCAGCACCACCGGATGACGAAACCCCGCAGCGGGCAGCACATTGCCCTCGGCCAACCTCACCGACCCACGCTGCCGCTCGGCGCGCAGGCGCAGTGATACCCAGGCCCACGCCACACAGCACGCCGCGATCAACACGCCGAGTACACGCACCCACAGCGCGAGCGGAATGATGAGCAGCAACGCGAGCACGAGGACACCCGCCCACAGGTAAAGGATGCGATGCAGATTGAAGGTCATCTGGCACTCACCCCTGATCAGGCAAGAGCGAGGCAATCGCATCGCTCAACAGATGATCCAATCCCCACCACGTCGCAACGAGCAACAGGGCCACTGTCAGCAGATGAATCAAAGGTGAACGCAGCCAACCAAAACCCGCGCTCAGTTCGCCACCGCCCACCTGCGTCGGCACGTGTTGACTGAGCTTGAACGGCGCCACCTGTGCGTCGAGAGCCACCAGCAATTGCTCGCGTTCGGGGTCGCTCAAATCACGATAGCGCCCGCGAAAACCCAACATCAATACGCGCTGAAATACCGTCAGCACATGCCGGTCAGGCGCGGGCTCGCTCAATACGTCACGCATGGCCTCGTACAGGAACTCACCGGCCTGATGGCGATTGAAAAACTTGGCCTGCAATGGTGCGCTGGCCCAATCGGCACGGGCATCGGCGTCGGCGCAGGTCAGCACCGCTTCGTCGAGCAGCGCGCATTGAGCATGACTGATGTGGTCGATACTGCGCGGACTCAGGCCCGCCAGCTCAAGGCGCTGCCGAGCCTGCTCAACCTGCTCGACACAAAGTTCGCCCAGCTCCCGGCCAGGTAGCACCGAGGCGCCCTGACGCAACTCGACCACCAACAGGTAGGTGTCCTGTAACAGCGCGTCAATATCCACCGCCGCTGCAGTTTGTGCGTTGGAAGACGTCGGTTTCATGAGCGCAGCACCGCAAACAGTTCCAGTTTGACGTCGACCAAGCTGCTTGGAACGTAGAAAGCGCAGACCCCTTCGTCCAGCACCGCCTGCCCCTTGGAATGACCCAGATCCAGCGCGAAGTATTGATTTTCCAGACGCAATGGAATCGCCGCCGGCACATGGCTGAGGGACTGCAACGGCACCCCGTCGAGCGCCGCGTTGATCAGATAATCGACATCATCCGGCGTACCGATCTTGCACAGGCGCGGGAACTGCTCCTGCACCTGCGCCGCCGGCAGCCGGCTGCGCACCGACAGATAGAAATCGGCCCCCTCACGCTCGCGCAAGCGCGGGTCATTCAGCGTGACCTGCCAACGGTTAGCCCCCTGCACTTCCAGCACCAGAGCAATGACCCGCGACGGTAGACTGGCCTCCAACAACAAGGAGAGGGTGTGCATCAGCGGCGGGAACACCGCTTCCAGCGCCGTGTGCCGGTATGCGGGGATCTTGTCTACATCGTGTTCCAGCGAAAACGTGAGCAGGCTGCCGGCCAGCTTGATCAACTGCTGGTAGACCTGCTCGGGATGGCGTGCGGGGAACTCCAGAAGATCGGCCAATACCGGCTGATAGGTATTCAAGGCATTGAGCAGCCAGAACAGCGACACGTCGGCAACGGCAAAGTCGGCCATGCGCTGGTTGCTTTCCCGCCGCATCCCCATGAGCCTTTGCCGCTTGGCGGACAACTGCGTCAACAGGTTGTCCAACTGGTTCAGCAGCCCCGGGTGCGCGGCGAAACTCAGCAACGGCGGCACATAGGCCGGGTCGAGGCTCCAGGCCCCCTGCCCGTCGCGCACCAGGCGTGCGACCGGGCACGTCATGTAATCCGCATTGTCGTCGCGCTGTAGACGCAGGCTCAGCGCATGCTCCAGCACGCCAATCGACTGCACCTCATCGGCATAAATGTCTTGTACTTCGCGCCAAGACTGGCGATAGCGCATCGGTCGATCGGCCCGACCGCCCTCGAACAGGCAGTTGTTGCCATTGGCCTGCTCCAGGGGCAAGGCCACGTGCAATAACACGGCCTGATCGTCGTCAGCCAGCACCTGCGCCAGTTCCAAGGCGGCAGGCAGGCGGTCCACCTGCTCAGTGTCGATCCAGGTGCCATCAGGCATGCGCACACGCAGTTGAGTCGCCTTGAGCTTACCCAGCCGCAATGCGTCGAGGTCGAACCCCACCGCCTGGACACCCCAAGGGTGTGCCAGGGCCAAGTGCGCGAGCTGTTCGTTGGTCCAAGCCTCCCAGCGTGCCTGTTGCTGGAATTGCTGCGGCGACAGCAACGCCCCGGCGGCCCACAGAGGGCGATCGATATTCATGGCATCGTTTCCCTACGACTGAATCAGGCTTTGGCCTTGGGCATCTGCGAAACCAGCGACAAGTTCACGTCCATACCCTCGACCTGAAAGTGCGGCACGGCATACAACTTGACGCGGAAGAAACCGGGGTTGTCCTCGATGTCTTCCACCGTGACCTTCGCATCCCGCAGCGGGTGTGAGGCCTGCAAGTCATCGCCCGGATCAGTCATCTCGGTGACCAGCCCGCCGATCCACTTGTTCAGTTCCAGTTCCAGCAAACGCCGGTCCTTGGTGGTGCCAATGTTTTCGCGCTGGATCAGCTTCAGATAGTGAGCAATGCGTGAGAGCAGAAAAATGTAAGGCAGGCGCGCGTTGATTCGACTGTTCGCCGTGGCATCGGCCGTGTCGTACAGCGCCGGCTTTTGCGCGGAGTTGGCCGAGAAGAAACACGCATAGTCGCGGTTCTTGTAGTACGAAAGCGGAATGAACCCGAGGTTGGCGAACTCGAACTCACGGGTTTCCGGAATCATCACTTCGGAAGGGATCTTGACCTGATTGCCGGTGCCAAGGTCATACAAATGGATCGGCAGCTCAGTGACCGCACCACCCGATTGCGGCCCACGAATCTGCACGCACCAACCGTTGGTGATGAAGCTCTTGACCATGTTCGCGGCAAAGGCAAACGATGCGTTGGTCCACAGGTACTTGCTGTGATCCGGCCCTTTGACACTCTCGATGTAATTGAAACTGCGCACCGGAACGGTGTCGGGCCCATAGGGCAAGCGCCCCAGGACACGTGGCATGGTCAGGCCGATGTAACGCGCATCATCACTGTCACGGAATGACTTCCACTTGATGTATTCGGCACGATCAAAGTAGTTGCCGATGTCTTTGATCGCGGCCACCTCCTCCATCGTCTCTTTGCCGAAGAAGGCTGGGCCGACGGCCCCCACGAACGGCATGTGGGCGGCGGCGGCGACTTTGGAAATATTGCGCAGCAGCGCGATGTCCTGAGGCCTACGATCGAATTCGTAGTTTGAGATAGCCGCCGCAATCGGCTCGCCACCCGGGGTGTCGTACTCCTGCGTGTAGGTATGCAGGTACAAGCCACTCTGGGCAATTTCTGGCGCATCCTCGAAGTCTTGTACCAAGTGGTCCTTGCTGACATCCAATAGTTCTATTCGAACGTTCTGACGGAAATCCGTCTGATCAATCAGCGACTTCACACCGCGCCAGGTTGATTCGACGCGCTGGAAGTCCGGATGGTGCATGACTGCATCGAGCTGACGGCCAATCTGCCTGTCCAGCGAAGCGATATGTTCATCCAGCAAGACTTTATCCAAACGCTCGATTTTTTGCGGCATTTGCTTAAGCAAGTTTAAAAACACACTAACCGCCGCCGTAATCCGCTCATCGGCGGACACCTCCGACAGCGCGTCCGAGTTCTGAAAGATATCAATGCCTGCCAACTCAGAAACAGGACTTAAATTGATTTTGTTAAACAGCGCAGCATAAACACCACGAGATTCTTCAGACAACACTGTGGCGCCGCGCGATTGCACGTTGGAATTTTCTAAAGACATGATTTAACTTCCCTTTAAACTACCGCAATGAATTAACGTTCTTCTTCGGGCGCCAAGGCCGCCAACTCAGCGCGCAGTTCGTCACTGAGCGCGTCATCTTTGAGGATGCGTTCCAATTCATGGCGGAAGGTCACGTTATCCAGCAGGTTCGATTTGAGATCACGCAACAGGTTGCGCATCGCCAATAAGGCACGCAATTGCGGAATCTGCCGTGCTACCTGTTCGGGCTCGAAGTCCTTCATACGCTGGAAACTCAGTTCGACAGCGGTGTCGGACGCATCGTCGTCCAAGGTGTTGTTGACGGCGAGCTTCAGACCCGGCGAGAACTCGCCCAGGACGCTGTCAAAGTTGTTTTTATTGATATCGACCTTGCTGCGCTCGGAGAGCGGACGCTGCTCCTTGCCGTTACTGTAGTCACCCATCACCATCAGTTTCAAAGGCAACTCAACCTTTTTCTGCGCACCGCCGGTATGCAGATCGAGCTTGATATTAACCCTGGCTTTTGGCACTTCATTTTGAAAGCTGCTTAGCGTCATCGCTTCATTCCGTGAGTTTTCCAACAGCGCTGTTCAGCCATCAGAGAAAAAGTAAGACGGGAACTTAATGAAGTTAAATTCCCACTCCAGAACACCAAAGTGCTACATGGCACATGGCGCCCCCTTGCTCACTAGAATGAAGTATCACTGCCAGATTTTACCACCCCCTGAATCACGGACGGGAACTTTCCATTGCACATCAGAGACATTTCCCACAAAGCACGCAGATTATCTTTCTTGCAAAGAATATTTAAGACTTAAACTCGGAACAACGACTTGACTGTCAGATGTTTCCTAACTTTATAGACACATAATAAAAGAACAGTAGAAATATGGTGTTTTATATAAATCCATTTCGACATTTCCCTACGCCCCTAGCACTAATACTTATAAGCGAACGAACACTCAGGGACCAGGAGATGAACCACTCCGCCGCCGTTTTACATCATAAACATTGAACCCCAGCAAAAAATGCCTAAACCTCCCGCGCCTTCACCTTCAAATGCCGCGCATACCACGGCCGCTTCTGCACCCGCTTGAACAACTCTTGCAGCGCTTCGTCTTGCGCAGCAAACGTAATACGCAGGGCGAGCTTCATGGTCTCTGGGTCCATCTCCATCGAGCGCCCCCCCCTCTGCAAGCCCGGCGCGGTGCGAACCAGCTTCGCTGCGCGCCGCCCATCAGCATGTGATCAGCGCCTGCAGGAACAGTTGGCGTTTTTCCAGGGGCAACCCGACAATTTGCAACTAAATTTAGTTGCGCGCTGGGAACGCAGTGTCCAAAAAATGAGAAGCTGCTAGCCAAATTGCTCAACGAGCAAACGGCATTTACCTGGCCCGAGCTCGTCACGCTGTTGCGTCGGTTTGGCTACACACAGATCGAAGGCGCTGGAAGCCGCGTCAAGTTCGACATCGGTGACCCGAGTGCAATGATCACGTTGCACAAGCCGCACCCCGGCAACGAACTGAAGCACTACATTCGGCGCCAGATCATCGAACAATTGAAATCAGGAGAACTGATTCAGTGAACAACCCACTCAAACACAAAGGCTACATCGGCTCTATCGAAGCCAGCCTCGACGACAACTGCCTGTTCGGCAAAATCCTGTTCATCAAGGCGCTGGTGAGCTACGAAGGGAAAACCGTCGCAGAGCTGGACGCGGCGTTTCGCGAGGCCGTGGATGACTACATCAACACCTGCCAGGCCCTGGGGCAAACGCCGGAGAAGCCGTGCAAACCTGCCCCGGCGCTTGGCTGACTAGCCCAACCGCCGACTGCCCAACACGGCCGCGCCGAGCACCACCGCTCCCGCCGCCAGTGCCACCCAGAACCCGCTGGCCGCGCCGAAGTGGTCGATCATCCAGCCGGAGCTGGCGGCACCGATGGCCACGCCGATGCTCAGGCCGGTGATCAGCCAGGTCATGCCTTCGGTCAGGCGGCTCGGCGGCACGATCCGCTCCACCAGGGCCATGGACACGATCAGGGTCGGGGCAAAGAACAGCCCTGAGATGAAGATTGCCACGGCGAGGCCGGGGATATTGGTCACCAGCAACAACGGCAAGGTCGTCAACGCCGTGGCCACCCCGCAGCACAGGAACTGGCGAGGCAACGCTGCTTTGAGTTTGAGGATGCCAAAGGCCAAACCGGCCAGACACGAGCCGATGGCATACACCGACAGCACAATACTTGCCGCCGCCGGTTGGCCCTGGTGCTGGGCGAAAGCGACGCTGACCACGTCCACCACACCGACAATCACCCCCATGGCCAGCAACAGGATCATCAGGATCAACACCGAAGGCGAAGCGATCAGCCAGCGGTCGTGATGATCATGGCGTTCATGCACGGGCGGCTCGCTCTGGCGTTGCATCACGAACGCAGTGACGCCGACTGCCAACAGCAACGCCGCCACCAAAGGCCCGGCCTCCGGAAACAGCACCACGCTCAACCCCACCGAAATCGGCGGGCCGATGATAAAGCACACCTCGTCGAGCACCGACTCCAGGGCAAACGCGGTCTGCAGCTTGGGCTGGCCCCGGTACAACTCGGTCCAGCGTGCCCGCACCATCGCCGACATGTTGGGCATGCAACCGGCCAGCGCGGCGAACACAAACAACACCCAGTTCGGCGCCTGCAAACGGGTACTCAGCAACAGCAACAACAACGCCCCACCGCCAAGCAGCGCAGCGATCGGCAACACCCGACCCTGGCTGTAGCGGTCGACCAGCCGTGACACCTGCGGCGCGCAAAATGCCGTAGCCAGGGCGAACACTGCCGCCACCGCGCCGGCCAGGCCGTAGCCTCCATGCACCTGCGAGAGCATGGTAATCACGCCGATACCGGTCATGGAGATGGGCATGCGCGCGAGCATGCCCGCCAATACAAAAGCCCGCGCACCGGGCGCCTGGAACAACTCGGCGTAGGGATTTGCCATGACTGAAACGCCTTCTTTCCTTGATTTGCGCAACCTTTTATCACACCAACCGTGTGATCTGTTTATGCCGCCACACCAGCCGGTAATATGCGGTCTGCAAACCGAGCATCGCCAGGTACGTCAGCGGAAACGCCATCCACACCCCTTCCAGGCCGAACTGTGCATTGAGCAGGTAAGCCACCGGCAATTCCACGCCGAGCACACAGAAGATCGAAATCGCCACCGGCATCAGCACGACGCCGCTGGCGCGCATGATCCCGCCTATCACGGCCTGGAAGCCGAACACCAGAATGCTCCACAGCATGATATGCAGCAGGTGTTCGGCGTTGATCCGCGCGGCGTCGTCGGTGATGAACAGGCCGAGCAACCAGTGCGACAGCAGGTAGCCGAGCAGGATCAGGCCGCCGGTCAGGCAGGTGTTGATCAGCAGCCCGGTGCGCAGGATCGGCCCGATACGCTCCAGGCGCCCGGCACCAATCGCCTGGGCGCCGAGGATCGATGCGGTAATGGCAATCGACAGCGCCGGAAACTGCACATAGTTGACGATCTGCGTCACCGCGCCATAGGCCGCCGTGGCCTGGGATCCGTGGCTGTTGACCAGGGCCAGGATGACCAGCTCCGACAGCGACAGCACCACCATCTGTAGTCCGGTAGGCAGTCCAATACGCAAGACTTTGCCGAGAATCACGCGGTCCAACCGCAAGGCCGCGAGCAATTCGCGGTCCGGCGCCATCACATGGTTTTTATGCCGCAGGCGCAGGATCAGATACAGCATGGCCGCTGCGTTCCCCACCAGGCCGGCATACACCGCACTCTGAATACCCATGGGCGGCAGGCCGATCCAGCCACGGATCAGCGCCGGCGTCAGCAGCAGGCCGACGAACGTCGAGACCATCAACGCCAGCAACGGCGAAACCGTGTCACTGACACCGCGCAGCAACTGGGTGTAGAGGATAAACACCAGCAGCAGCGGCATGATCAGCATCATCACCTGGGCATAGCCTACCGCATCGTCCAGCACGTCCCCCGGCGTGCCCAGCGCCTGGAGTGCCGGACGCGCAAACAGGCTGCCGAGCACCGCCGCAACCAGGCCCACCAGCGCGCCAAGGGTCAGGGTGGCGCCGGTGATCGCCTTGACCATAGAGATTTCCCGGGCGCCCCAGGCCTGGCCGATCAACACCGAGGCCCCCGCCCCCAGGCCGATCACCAGGGCGATAAAGAAAAACACGATGGGGAACATCCCCGACACCGCCGCCAGCGCCTGGGTACCGAGCATTTGCCCGATATAGATGCCATTGAGCGTGCCGGAAAAGCCCTGCAGAAAGTTGGACAGCACCATCGGTGCGAGGAAGATCAGGTAGATCTGCCACAGCGGGCGTTGTTGGGTGACTTCCATGGTAATTCGGGTCCCTGGATGATAATCAGGCAGTAAAAGCGTTGCGCGACAGCCAGGCCAGGTACGTCTGCACGTCCACCGGCCAGAGCGCGATCTTATTGGAAAAGTCTGCGGCGTCCAGCGCAAACAGCGCCCGCGAGGCTTCTTCGAAACCCGGCAGGTCACCGCCGATGGCGCTCATGAAACGATAGCTGGCCTCCTTGGCCTGGCGCATTTGATCACGGCAGGCATGGGCATTGCGCGCTTCATCCACCAACCGCCGCAACGCGGCCGACGCACCGCCACGCTGCTGGCCCAACCACTCCCAGTGGCGCGGTAGCAAAGTGACTTCGCGGGCGACCACGCCCAGCT
>NZ_JAKNRV010000177.1:0-10559 GCF_023072625.1 Pseudomonas emilianonis | reverse complement strand
CTTGCCCGCTGTACTGCGCGGGCGCCCCAGCGCTGCCATGCGCCGGGACCCGGGCTACCTGAGTCACAACGCCCAAAACGCCAGCATTGACCACCTGCGCGAATACCTGCTGGACGGCGAGATATTCCCGGTGACCGGAACACTTGAAATCAAGACCAGCCCGCCCGTGCGCTTCATCACCTTGTAAGGACACTCCATGATCGAGATTGAACGCGACCCGGCGACACGCCCCCTGTTCGAGCTGGTGACCCGTGAACTGGCACGGCCGGTAGGCCTAGACCTGCACGCACTGACCGAGGCGCTGATGGCGCAGTTCGGCGCAGGCATCTCGGCGATCCTGTTCTACGGCTCTTGCCTGCGCACACGCACCACCGATGAGGGGTTGATCGACCTGTACGTCCTGGTGGATCACTACCAGGACATCCATGCCTCCCGGCTCAGTCAATGGGCCAACGCCCTGCTGCCGCCCACGGTGTTTCTATTCACGGCCACTGATACCGCCGGCAAAACCCTGCGCGCCAAGTGCGCCATTCTCTCAGTGAGCGATTTCGAACAAGGCACCCATAGCTGGTTTCAAAGCTACCTGTGGGCGCGTTTTGCCCAGCCTAGCCGCCTGGTGTTCAGCCGCACGCCCTCCATCCAGCTGCGCGTGGAGCGAGCGGTGTGCCGCGCGGCCTTGCGCATGATCAGCGAAACGGCCCCCCTGCAAGCCCCCTTCTTCAACAGCGACACGTTCTGGACCCGCGCCTTGAGCTTTACCTACGGCACCGAACTGCGGCCCGAAAGCAGCGATCGCCCGGCACTGATCACCCAGCAGAATCAAGACTACCTCGCAGCCCTCCTGGTCGCGGCCGCCCAGGTCGATGGCGCCGGCTTTGTCGGGTCGACGACCGATGAGCTGTATATCAACCACAGCACCGCTGAACAGCAGCGACGCCAGGCGCGGCACTGGCGGACCCGGCGCGTGCAAGGCCGCGCATTGAACCTGGTGCGCCTGATCAAATCGCTGTTTACCGTCAAGGGCGCAGTGGATTACGCCATCTGGAAACTCGAGCGCCATTGGGGCGAGCCGATCAAACAACCGGAGCGGTTGCGCCGCTATCCGCTGGTGTTCTGCTGGCCGCTGCTGTGGAAGCTCTTGAAACAACGACCTCGTACATGAAACCAACAGGATATTTTCCATGACCGCTAGGAAGACGGCTTTGACCCCCAAGAAAAAACGCAAACATCGCCCCAGCGTCGCCATCGGCCTGTGGATCATCAAACGCCTTGAGAATCTGATACGGCGCAGCTCTACGGTGGGTAACACGCCGTTCTTTGATCCCGCCATCTTCGCCTGGGCCCGGGACCTGGAAGCCAGATCGGCGGTGATTCGCGCCGAGCTCGATGCCGTGCTACGCAACAGCGACGCCATTCCCAGCTTTCAGCAGATATCCAAGGACCAGGCCCGACTGACCCAGGACGACCGCTGGAAGACGTTTTTCCTCTACGGCTATGGCTACAAGATCGACGGTAATTGCGCGCAGTGCCCACAAACGACCCAGGTCATCGAGTCCATCCCGGGCATGTACACCGCGTTTTTTTCGATTCTCAGCCCCGGCAAGCACATTCCACCCCACCGTGGGCCTTACAACGGATTGCTGCGGGTGCACCTGGGGCTGATCATCCCGCAACAGGCCGAACAGTGTCGTATAGAGGTGGGTGATGAGGTCCGCCATTGGCAGCAGGACAGTTGCCTGGTATTCGACGACACTTACAAGCATCAGGTCTGGAACGACACTGACGAGCGACGCGTGGTGCTGTTCCTGGATGTGCAGCGGCCCCTGACATTACCAGGCCGGTTGCTGAACCGGGTGGTGCTCAAGTTGATCCAGTGGTCACCGTTCATACAGGACGCGCGCAGGAATCAGCAGAACTGGGATCGCGGGATCCTCAACCAGTAAATCATCGCCAATCAGGCTCCGGGGCTCCCCCGACGCCTGATTGGCGCGGTATCACGGTTTGCAATCAGGCTTGAGGGTGTCGAATCGCGACGCATCAACCAAGCCCACGTGTGTAAGCACATCACGCCCCAGCTTGACCGGCGAACCACCTTTGCCGCGGGTTTTCAGCATAAGGTCCTCGGCGTATACCTTGTCACCCAGGCACAGCGACATTCGCACCAACTGATGCTGACTGCTGCCAAAGGCGGTTTTGGATTTTTCGGTGCGCAGTACTTTCCTCTCCAGCGTCAAATCGCTCGTGCCCGTTAATGCGTGCATCACCGGTACACTGAAACGCGCCCAATTCTCGCCATTTTTCTGGAATAGGACGAGGTCATGAACTTCAATGGAAGACTTCGGCGAAGTGGGATTAAGTTCGACCTCTACACTCCCTTGCTCAGGTTGAATCAGCGCCTTTTCCTGCCAACCGAAAACGGCGGCCTGGGTCAATTGCGGAATAATCAATGCCAACATAAAGCTGCTTAAAACTGTGGTATAGCGACGCATTATTTCACCCGACGCAAATAGTAATTTCAAATTCTGCAACAATAAAGCCCAATAACTGGCGCCCCGTGTTCAGCGCACTTTATCATTAAGTCTGGCTTTACAATATTAAATTGTAGTCAGCGATAGCGTACACACGTACTGCGGCAAATTATTAACTTATTCGAAATACACTCTTTCACTTCGTTACATAGCTACTTCCATCGGCTGACTGTTAACGTCATGCGGCCCAGACAAAGCCTCAAGCGCCAGACTTACATGGCGACAAAGGCCCCTGACAATGCCTACCGTGATGAGGAAACTATGGAACCCGGCAGCTACCAACTGAGCGTGAGCGTGCTCATGCCCCTCGACAAAGCCAACTTCTCCGGCAATGTGCATGGCGGCGCGTTGTTGAAAATGCTCGACGAAGTGGCATTCGCCTGCGCCAAGCGTTATGCAGGCCGTTACGTGAGGCGCTGGGTGATCGCCGCTGCCACAGCGTAGAAGAAGGCCGAAGCCAGGGCCAGGCAGACGCCGAGCACGTAGTCGGCGCCGGTGGCCTGCCCACTGCCCTTGGCGGACACGATCAGCATCAGCCCGGCGAAGGCCAACAGCAGCCAGCCAACCTTTGCGGCGCTGAGCCGTTCAGCGAAAAACAGCACACCCAGACCGACCAGCATGAACGGCTGAACGTGGTAGACCACTGTGGCAATGGGTTTGCAAGTCACCCGGTTCTTCGAGCAACCCCAACAGCCGTTGCGGGTGATTCGCGCCAACGAGGGCATGACCACCTATGCCGAGACTGCCAATTACGCAGCGACACTGCTTGCCGATTGCCCGGCGGGAGTACAGCGCGACATCTACCGGCTTAAGGTGCAGCCCGGCGAAGTTCGGCTGTCTCAGCCTCACCCACCGGGAACCGTAGAGCACGTGGTGTTGTGCAGCGGCAGCGCCCATATTGGCCCGGCGAGCGGACCTGTGTTGCTGAACGCTGGCGACTACATCAGCTACCTGGCGAATGTGCCTCACGTGTTCGAAGCACTCGAGGCGGACACGACGGCGGTGATGGTGATAGAGCATCCCTGAGGTAGGTGCCATCAGCGGTCCATCTCAAGGCATGCTGACGGGCAACACTCATGCGTGGGTGAGGTACCAGCGCCAGTCCTGCTCTCCGACTTCAGCATTGAATTGACGGAACTCGCGCCATTTGATCGCCAGGAACACCTTCAGGAATTCAGCGCCCAGCGCCTCGCGTGCCCAGGTGGAACGCTCCAGTGCCTGCAACGCTGTCAGCCAGTCGGTGGGTAGAAAATCGGTCGCCTGTTCATAGCCATTGCCCACAATCGCTGCGCCAGGATCGCTTTGATGAGTGATGCCGTGGTGAATGCCCGCAAGTAATGCGGCAGCGGCGAGATAGGGGTTGGCATCGGCACCGCAGATGCGGTGTTCGATATGCCGGCTTATCGCAGGACCGCCGGGCACGCGGAACGACACAGTACGATTGTTGACGCCCCAGCTTTTGGCCAGCGGCGCGTAACTACCGGTCTGGAACCGGCGATATGAATTGGCATGGGGGCAAAATATCGCCAGCGAGTCAAACAAGGTCGCCATCATCCCGCCAATGGAGTGACGCAACAGCGGCGTGCCCTGTGGGTCTTCGCTCGCATACAAGTTGTAACCCTGCTCGTCGGCCAGGCTGACGTGCAAATGCAGACCGCTACCGGCCTGATCGCTGAAGGGCTTGGCCATGAAGCACGCTTGCAGCCCATGTTTGTTGGCCACGCCTTTGACCAAGCGTTTGTAACGGACGCCTTCGTCGATGGCTTGGAGTGCGTCGAAACGATGCTCCAGCGTCAACTCGACCTGGCCCGGAGCGTACTCCGAGATTGCTGTACGTACTGGCAGCCCTTGCAGCGCGCAAGCTGCGTAGAGGTCATCAAGAAAAGGTTGAAGCTGCTCCAGTTCGTATACGCCATATACCTGCGGTGCATGAGGGCGTACACCATTGGTCTGCAATGCAGGCTGCGGCCGACCGTTGACGTCGCGCTGTTGGTCCAGCAGGTAAAACTCCAACTCAACCGCCATTACCGGATGGAATCCATCGGCTTTCAGCCGCTCGATGGTGTTCACCAGTACATGTCGCGGGTCGGCCGGTGCGGCAGGAATACCTTGGGTCGGGTGCATGCTCACCTGCACTTGGCCGGTGGGATGGGTGCGCCAAGGTTGCAAGGTCAGGCTTCCCGGTAAAGGGTAGGTCCAGCAGTCGGCGTCAGCGACATCCCAGACCAAGCCTGTCTCGTCGACGTCTTCACCCTGCACGGTCAAGGCGAGAATGGAACTCGGCAGCGGCCGACCATTTTCGTAGATCGCCAGTAACTCGTCGCGATGCAACAGTTTGCCCCGTGGAACACCATTTGCGTCGATAAGGAACAACTCGATGCTCAGTACTTCAGGGTGGGCGGCCAGATAATCTTCGGCCTCTTTTTTATCAGCAAATTGCATGTCAAACCTCTTAGCGCTCATTCAAGCGACTTGGCAGTATTTGAGAAAAACGGGAGCGTCAAACATCCGGTTATGAAGGGATAACCCGCGCTCCAGGGATGGCAAGCAGTGTGGTCAGCGCGCTATCCAACTCTCCGATCAGCCTGTCGATATCGGCATCACTTGTCTGTGGACAGCACAGGGTCATGTTGTGAAAAGGCGTGATCAGGATGCCGCGGTTGATTAGATACAGGTGCAGCGCCATTTGAAGGCTGTCATGAAAAGCCGCCTCGGCTTGCGCGCCGGTTCTGGGCGAGGTGGCACAGAATTGAAACTCACAACGAGCCCCCAACTCTGTGACAGACCAGTTCAGTTGGTGCCGCTTGAACAACGCTCGAAATCCCTGTGCCAGTCTTGAGGCCAGGGGCAACATGTGCTGGTAGGCAGACTCTGTCATGACCTCTTCAAGACTGACGCGCATGCAATGCATCGCCAGTGCGTTGGCGGACAGCGTCGTTCCCATACCGCTGTGGCCATGGCCGCCGCCCTCTGCGCTCTTCTGCACGTCGCGCATGGCCAAGGCAACGTGCTCGGTTACGCCAAACACAGCGCAAGGCACGCCACCTGCGATGGGTTTACCCACCACGAAAAAGTCGGGTTTCAAATCCCATTGGCGAGTGCATCCACCGATGCCGGTAGAAATAGTGTGGGTCTCATCAATGATCAGCAAGCTGCCATATTTATGGGTCAACTCTCGGCACTTTTGCATGAATCCCGGATCGGGCAGGACCATGCCTATGTTCGTCATCGCCGGCTCGCACATCAGCGCGCACACATCGCCCTGGGCTAACGCAGCTTCCAGTGCGGCGACATCGTTGAAGGGGATAGATCGACTGTATTGGGTCAAGTCGTAGGCTTGGCCCACGAGACCTGAACGATGCACTGTTTTGCCGTCGCGGTACCGCACCATCACGTCATCCACCGTGCCGTGATAACAGCCGTCGAATACCAGCAACACATTGCGTTTGGTGATAGCTCGCGCCCAGCGCAGAACATAACGATTGGCGTCGGTAGCATTGGCGGTGACCTGCCAATAAGGCAGCCCAAATCGCTGAGCCAGCAACTCGCCGCAAACCACCGCGTCTTCGCCAGGCAGCATGGTGGTCAAGCCATTATTCGCCTGCTCGGCTATGGCACGGGCGATAGGATCGGGTGAATGGCCAAACATCGTGCCGGTGTCGCCCAGGCAAAAGTCAATGTACTCATGATCGTCAACATCGGTGAAGCGTGCCCCCTTGGCACGCTTGACGAAGAGCGGCGACGGCATCGACCAGTCGCTCATCCAGTGCATGGGAACACCGTTGAACAGATTCGCCTTGGCACGTTTGGCCAGCGCCATTGACGTTGGGTTGTTTTCTATAAAACGGGCACGCTCGGAGGCAGTAAAAGCAGCAACTGCTGATTCAGAAATTCCACTTCTCGACATGATCAAAACCCTATATTAACTATTACATTGATTAAAAGTCGTCGCCAGCCAGATAGAAAACAACCCATCGCCACATTCATTCCCCTATCGATTCGCGAATAGCCGGAAACAGCGCCCCAACAACTACAGCTCGGGCGTTTGCCATCAATATTTGTAGCGCGGATCAACTCTTACCTGGGTATATTGCAGTTAACGCAGAAAACCTTACTTTGGATTATTAATTTATCCCGCGGAACAACCTCATATTTAGAGGATAAACCGAAGTGATTTGAGATCAGGCTTGAGGTGCTTTGTTCTCGACCAGACAGTTCCCGCCATCCACCACAAGGACTTCACCCGTGATGTAACTGGCGTCAGGCGACGCCAGGAATGCAACCGCCGCCGCCACTTCGCGGGGGCTGCCCGCCCGCCCTATTGGGGTGAAGCGCCCCGCCTCTGCTTCAACGGGCGTGGTTGAACCGGTGGTGATCCATCCGGGAGCCACGCTGTTTACAGTAACCCCTTGCTTGGCGACTTCAAGTGCAAGTCCCATGTTCATACCAACCATCGCGGCCTTAGCGGCGCTATAAGCGGCTTCGCCCGGATTGCTCCCCCGGGTGCCCGTGGTGGAACTAATATTGACAATGCGCCCGTAACTTCGCGCGCGCATACCTGGCAAAACGGCTCGAGTTAAAAGAAACGCTGAGGTTAAGTTTCTTGCCAGTGAAAGATTCCATTCATGCAGTTCCATAGTTGCCAATTCCGAGAAAACCTCAGGGCTTCCTTGCATAGCCATACCGGCGTTATTCACCAGGATATCCACCCGCCCCCAGACGGACTCGGCCCATAGGCCGAATTCACGCACCTGGCTTTCATCGGTGAGGTCAGCTGGCCGACCTTCAACTTCAAACCCTTCGAGGCGTAGCTCCTTAACCCGATCCACGATGCGGCTGCTGCTGGCGGTGACGATCAACTTCGCCCCAGATGCACCCAGCCTGCGTGCGATCGCCATACCAATGCCAGCTTCACTTCCAGCACCACTGACCAGTGCCACATGCCCCATCAAATCGGTATTTAACATGGTGTTCCCCACGTACTTAATTTGTAATAGGAGTGGAAATTAGGCTAATGAATCTGATAAATAAAGACGATCATTATCAGAAAATCTGACAACCACGATGGCATTTACCAGCGAGTCACTTAAAATTTTCCTTTCGGTCGTGGACAGCGGCTCCTTTTCAGCCGCAGCCCGAAAGTTAGGCCGGGTTCCCTCCGCTATCAACATGGCAGTGTCACAGCTTGAAGCAGAGCTGGATCTGTTGCTTTTTGATCGATCAACCCGCAAAGCCATTCCGACCGCAGCCGCCAAAGCACTTGAGCCCCAGGCAAGACAGGTCGCGAGCCAGTTAAACCTGCTGGACGCGCATGCTCTCCAGCTTCATCAGGGGTTGGAGGGGCGCTTGGTCCTTGCGATGGCGCCGGAGCTACAAACAGGCGTGTGGAATCGTCCGCTGTCCATTATCGCCAAAGAGTTTCCCACGCTTGAAATCGAGATTCGCTCCGCGTCCCATCCGGAGGCGATTCGCATGCTCCATGAAGGACGTGTGCAATTGGCACTAGGATTTGAACGACCAGGGCTTGACGAGCGGGAGACGTTTCTTGAAGCGGGGAGCCAGTTGTTAGTCGCAGTTGCCTCTCCAGATCATCCTGCGGCCGCCGGCAAGAAAAGCCCTTTGGGTGAAGAGCAACTGGTGGACGTTCGGCAGATCATAGTTGCGACTGGAGGACCTACAGACTCTGACCCACGCGTTGTACTGTCGCGGCGGATTTGGCTCAGCGACAGTTATCTGGCAACGCTGGATCTGGTGCAGCAAGGATTGGGCTGGGCTTATCTTCCACAGCCGCTGGTACAACCGCTACTCACTTCGGGCGCATTGACGGAGGTGGTGTTTGACAACATGCCAAGTCGGATGCGGTTATGGGTCGACATCATCTGGGTAAAGAACCGACCTCTGGGGCTGGGAGCGCGTCGTTACCTGAGTCTGATGCGCGAAATTGCCGAGGGCGAGCCTCGTCGTACTTGAGAAGTACACAATTTTTGGGGGGGTTAGTGGCCACCAACGGCCTCCTCTGGCGTGACGCGCCCCATCAACCTCTCACGCATCGCAGGTGTCGTCCTCGAGGTCAACCCAAGGTTCTTTAGCCAGGACGCCTTGCAGCGCATGGCGGCATCCTCCAGTTGCCGCCATGCGTTGCTGACTCAAGGTCTCAAGGGCTCAGCAGATTCTCGGCAATTGTTCACCCGACAACCAGTCCACCACCCTGCGCCCGCCGAATCGGGTCTGCATCTGCACAAAACCGTGCGCGTCTTGAAGGACCGTGCCGATACGCGCCGCATGTTCGCCCAAAGGGTTGCGGCGCATGCAGTCGAGCAGCGGCTGGGCGTCTTCTTCGGCGCAGATTGCGATCAGCTTGCCCTCGTTGGCGATGTACAGCGGGTCCAGGCCCAACAGTTCGCAGGCGGCTTCGACCTGCGGCTGCACAAGAATCGCCGCTTCGTCCAACAGCATGCCGACGCCGGATTGACCCGCGATTTCGTTCAGCGTGGTCGCCAAACCGCCTCGGGTCGGGTCGCGCAGTACGCGCAGGCCGGGAGCGACCGCGAGCATCTGCGCCACCAAGCCATGGAGTGCCGCACTGTCAGAGAGGATTTCGGTTTCGAACGCCAGCCCTTCTCGCTTGGACATGATCGCCACACCATGTTCGCCGATGCTGCCGGACACCAGGATCGCATCGCCGGGACGTGCGCGATGCCCGCCGGTGTCGACCCCGTTGGGGATAATGCCGATGCCGGTGGTGCTGATGAACACGCCGTCGCCACTGCCGCGTTCCACGACTTTGGTGTCGCCGGTGATGATCGGCACCCCGGCTTCGCGGGAGGCGCGGCCCATCGATTCGACGATGCGCTTGAGGTCGGCCAGGGCAAAGCCTTCCTCGATGATGAAGCTGGCTGAGAGATAGAGCGGCCGTGCGCCGCCCATGGCGACGTCGTTGAGGGTTCCATGCACGGACAAACTGCCAATGTCGCCACCGGGGAAAAACAGCGGCGACACCACGTGCGCGTCGGTGGCCATGACCATGCGTTCGCCGGGTTTGAGTTCGACGCTGAAGGCGGCGCCATCGTTGCCCTGGCGCAACCACGGGTTGTCGAACGCAGCAACGAACAGCTCTTCAATCAGTTGCGCCGAAGCACGACCGCCAGCACCGTGGCCCATATCGACCACGCCGTCGCGAAAATTGAGGGGGCGTACATAACCGCGTTTTACGGGAGAGCGGCCGGTCATACTGCAACAACCTCGATGTCTTTATAGCGCCCGTAGGCATAGTGAGCGGCGCAGGCGCCTTCGTTGGAGACCATGCACGAACCCATGGGGTTTTCCGGGGTGCATACGCTGCCGAACAGGCGGCAGTCCGTGGGCTTTTTCTGGCCGCGCAGGATCGGCCCGCATTCGCAGGCTTTGTTATCGGCCACGGCGCGGTAATGCAGGTTGAAGCGTTTTTCTGCATCGAAGGCGGCGAATTCCGCGCGAATGCGCAAGGCGCTGAACGGCACCTCGCCAAGCCCGCGCCATTCAAAGCTCTCACGCAGTTCGAAGATTTCGTCCATCAATGTCAGGGCGGCGCTGTTGCCATTGCGGCCCACGGCGCGGACGAATTCGTTTTCGACTTCGGCGCGCCCTTCGTTGACCTGGCGCACCAGCATCAAAATCGCCTGTATGACGTCCAGCGGCTCGAAACCGGCAATCACCACCGGCTTGCGGTATTGGCGGGCAAACTCGGCGTAGGGTTCGGAGCCAATGATGATGCTCACATGCGCCGGGCCGACAAAGCCGTCCAGTTCCACCGCCGCCGCATCTTGCCCGGGGGCGGCAAGGATATGCTCGATAGCGGCCGGGGTCAGGACATGGCAGCACAGCACGCTGAAGTTTTTCAGGCCGCGAGCGGCGGCGTCGCGGATCACCAGCGGGTACAGGGTGCCGAGCAGGATCATCGACGCGGCCACCACCAACACCAGGTTATTGCCCAGCAGCAAGGTTTCCCGCGACCACAGGTTGAAGCCGACCTGGCTCTTGACCACCGGCGCG
>NZ_JAKNRV010000176.1:0-10595 GCF_023072625.1 Pseudomonas emilianonis | reverse complement strand
AGAGCCGGCCCCCGAAAGCGCACTCGCTGCGTTTATCGAAACACCGCCGGTCCAGGTCGATGCGCCGCCGCAAACCGTCATCGGCAGCCTGTCACTGCCGCCCGTGCAGGAAGTGCCGGACCCGGACGAGTTGCAAGCGGACTCTGTCTACGCCCTGCCCGATTCGCCGGAGCCGTCCTACAGCTCCGTGGCCAAACACATTGAAGACACCTTGCTTGGC
Organism: Pseudomonas emilianonis; assembly: GCF_023072625.1. Taxonomy (NCBI): domain Bacteria; kingdom Pseudomonadati; phylum Pseudomonadota; class Gammaproteobacteria; order Pseudomonadales; family Pseudomonadaceae; genus Pseudomonas; species Pseudomonas emilianonis. Next base: position 10,375 of record NZ_JAKNRV010000176.1, on the reverse strand, counting down.
CTGCTGGAAGACCTGTCCCTGCCCGAGCGACACCGGCCCCAGGCCGAAGCCATGCGCGAACGCCTGGCCCATGGTTTGAACTGGTACGAACTGCTGCCGATCCTCGACGATCTGGCCACGCTGATGCTGGCGATCACCGACAGCGGCCAGCATGAGTTCGAGGCTTACCTCAAGCAGCTCAACGAACGCCTCGAAGCGTTCCAGGGCCATCTGCAGACGGCCAGCGAAGGCTATGCCGACAGTCGCTCGGCCGCCCGGGAGCTGGACACGCAAATCCGTGAACAGGTCGACGGCCTGCAAAACAGTGTGCAGGACGCCGCCGACCTGGACAGCCTCAAGCAGGTCCTGGAAAGCCACCTTGAAGGCCTGCTTGGCACCATGGACCAGCACCAGCAGCAACGTGACCAGCGCGAGCAGGAAGTGGCGGAGCGTTTGAAAGGGCTCGCGGAGCGCGTCGCCAATATGGAACAGGAGGCCCAGGGTTATCGCGATCACCTGGAAGTGCAGCGCCAGAAAGCCCTGATCGATCCGCTCACCGACTTGCCCAACCGTGCGGCCTGGAGCGAGCGCCTGGACCATGAGGTCAACCTCTGGCATCAGCGCGGCAATAGCCTGTCGCTGGCAATGCTGGACCTCGATCACTTCAAGCGTATCAACGACGGCTACGGGCATCTGGCCGGCGACAAAGTGCTGAAAATCATCGCCAACGTGCTGCGCAAGCGCCTGCGTCCTGGCGACTTCATTGCGCGATTCGGCGGTGAAGAGTTTGTGTTGCTGATGCCCGACTCCTCCCTGGCGAATGCCCTGGCCGCTGGCGAGGCGTTGCGAACGGCGATTGAAGTCTGCCCGTTCCACTTCAAGGGCGAGCCGGTGACGATCACGGTGTCGATGGGCGTGGCACAGTTCCAGCCCGGCGAGCGCAGTGACCTGGCGCTCAAGCGCGCCGACGAGGCGTTGTACCGGGCCAAGGCGGCGGGGCGTAACCGGGTGCAGGCGGCCTAAAAGATGTTCCATTTTGTAATTTGACGTGCGGGCCACAAACGGTACGTTACACTGTTGCATTATCGTCTTCAGCGTAACGTCATCCGCCATGAAATCCGTGTACTTCGCCTTTATGTTCCTCCTGCTCACCGGCTGCGCCAGCGGCCCGCGCCTGGATACCAGCCACCCCTCGGCCAACCACGACAACCGCGTGCAGTTCGTGGTTGTCCATTACACCTCGACCAACCTTGAACGCTCCCTGGCGCTGCTGACCCATGGTCAGGTCAGCAGCCATTACCTGATCGGCGACGACGCTTCGGGCACCATCTACAAGCTGGTGGATGAAAGCCAGCGCGCCTGGCATGCGGGGGAAAGCGAGTGGATGGGGCGTACCTGGCTGAACTCCAGCTCCATCGGGATCGAGATCGTCAACCCAGGGTTTCGCGACACGCCGACGGGCCGTGTGTGGTACCCGTACTCCGAAGCTCAGGTGCAATCGCTGGAGGTGTTGCTCAAGGACATCAGCACGCGCAATGGCATTGACCCCAAAAACATCATTGGTCACAGCGACATCGCGCCGCTGCGCAAGCTGGACCCGGGGCCGTTGTTTCCGTGGAAGCGCCTGGCCGAGAAGGGCTTGGGCGTCTGGCCCGACGCGCAGGCTGTGGCGCGCTACCAGGCGCAGTACGCCACGGATCTGCCGAGCATCACCTGGTTCCAGGAAGCGTTGGCGCACCTGGGCTACCAGACGCCGCAGACCGGTGAACTGGACGTCGCCACGCGCCATGTGATCGCGGCGTTCCAGATGCACTTCCGCCCTGCGCTGTTCGATGGCACGCCGGATGCCGAGAGTGCCGCGATCCTGCGCGCCCTCGACCGGCGTTAATTGCTACAGCGGTAACGCCATATAGAACTGCGTGCCCTGCCCCGGCCGTGAATACACGCCCATGCGGCCGCCATGCAGTTGCACGATCTCCTTGCACAGCGCCAGCCCCAAGCCGGCGCCGCCTTTCTTGCGGCCCACTTGCACGAAGGGTTCGAAGATGCGGCCCTGCTGGCCATAGGCGATACCTTCGCCGTTGTCCTCGACGCTGATAATCACCCGCTCGCCATGACGCCGCGCCTGCAGGCGGATCTGCCCGCCTTCGGCGGTGTGGCGCAGGGCGTTGCCCAGCAGGTTGTCGAGCACGCGTTCCAGTTGCACCTGGTCGGCATACAGTCGGGGCAGGTCGGGCTGGGGTTCTACCAGCAGTTCGATGTGTTGCGCATTCGCCGGTTCGGCGAAGCGCGCACGCGCATGCTCCAGCAGGTCGGTGACATCGCACGGGCCCAGGGTGAGTTTTTGCATGCCGTTCTGGTAGCGCGAAAAGTTGAGCAGGTCGTTGATCAACTGCATCAGGCGCTGCATTTCTTCATTGACCGTATCCAGCAGATCCGCTTCACGGGACTCCGCAGGAAACTTCGCGCGTTCGCGGAACAAGCCGAAGGCCATGTGCATGCCGGTCACCGGCGTGCGCAATTCGTGGGAGGCGCGCAACACGAACTCGCTGCGTACCCGCTCAAAGGCGCGCTGCTCGGTGACGTCATGTAGCACCATCACTGCGCCGAGGATATGCCCCTGGGTGTGGCTTACCGGCGTCAGGCTGTAGGTCAACAGGCGCAGTTCGCCCTCGACTTCCACCTCCAGGTCGTCCGGCGCCCGCTCCAGGTTGCCGCCGCGCAGCACCAGTTGCAGTTGATCGTCCATTTCCGGGCGACCCAGCGCATCACCCAGGCCCTGGCCGAGACGTTCCTCGTCCCAGCCCAACTGGCGCTGTGCGACGGGGTTGAGGTGCTCCAGGCGGCCTTGCCGGTCAATCATCAACAGGCCGTCGTCGATACTGTCGAGCACCGCTTGCAGGCGCTGCTGGCCCGCCAGCAGCTCATCGACATTGGTTGCCTGATGCTGGCGCAAGGCTTCGGCCATGATGCCGAAGCGTCGGGTCAGTTGGTTCATTTCCGCTGCTGAAGAAATGGGCAGCGTCACTTCGAAATCACCTTGCCCGATCTTGTCGGCGGCCTTGGCCAGCGCTTCGATCGGCCCGCCAAACCGTCGGGCGATGCCATGGGCGGTAATAAAACCGATGATCAGCACCGCGAGGCCTACCAGCCCCAGCAGCCCCGCGATCAACAAGGCGCGCTCGCGGGATTTATGCTCGCTGGCGCTGATGTTTTCCAGGGCCTGCTTGTGCTCGGCGATCAGGCCGTTGCGCAGAACATTGAATGTTTCGGTGATTTTCTCTTTGCTGCCGGGCGGTGGGGACGCTTGTTGAGATTCGTCAAAAGCCGCCAGCAAGCGCTGGTAGTCGAGCCGGGCCTGACTGAAACCGCTGCTATGCCCGTCTCGCTGTTCGTGGGCAATGCCTTGGTCGAGCAGCTCGAAGTAATGCTGTTCCGCCGCTTGCAGTGCCTCCGGATTGGGGCGTTGTTCGAGCATCATCATCAACTGGTCGCCCAGGCTCTGGCGCAGCTTGAGTCCCAGGTCGAGGGTGATGAAGTTACTGCGAATCGATGACTCCTGGGTCTTGGCCATCTGCATCACGCTGACCAGCCCCAGGATCAACCCCAGCAGGGCGACGGTGATCAGCGCGGAGATACTCAGGAATAACCGAGTGCGCAGTTTCATCGCTAACTTCATAAGGTACAGCTCACAGGTTGTACTGTTTGCGTTTGCGGTACAGGGTCGACGCGTCGATGCCCAGGGTGCGGGCAGCCTGATCCAAGGTGTCGCTGGTGGCCAGTACGGCGCCGATATGCGCTTTCTCCAGTTCGTCCAGGCTCAACGCCGCACCGATACGGGGTGCATTGTGGGTCGGCTGTTCGGCCATTCCGAGGTGGCTGATTTCGACCTTTTCCTGCGGGCAGATAATGCTCGCGCGTTCCACCACGTTGCGCAGCTCGCGGATATTGCCCGGCCAGCGGTAGTTGAGCAGCGCCTCGCGTGCTTCATCGCTGAAGCCCCGCGCCGGTCGGGCGTATTCCTTGACGAAGCGGGCGAGGAAGCGGTCGGCCAGGGCCAGGATGTCTTCGCTGCGTTCGCGCAGCGGCGGCAGGTGCAAGGTGATGACGTTGAGGCGGTACAGCAAGTCTTCGCGGAAGCGGCCGTCGCGCACCATGTCTTCGAGATTCAGGTTGGTGGCCGCAAGGATGCGTACATCGGCGCGCCGGGTAACCGGGTCGCCTACGCGCTCGTATTCCTTGTCCTGGATAAAACGCAGCAACTTGGGCTGCAGGGTGAGGGGAAAGTCGCCGATCTCGTCGAGAAACAGCGTGCCGCCGTCCGCCTGGTTAACCCGGCCCAAGGTGCTCTCGCTGGCGCCGGTAAAGGCACCGCGGCTATGGCCGAACAGTTCGCTTTCCATCAACTCCGCCGTCAGCGACGGGCAGTTGATGGTGATGCAGGATTTTTTCGCGCGCTTGCTCCAGCCGTGAATGGCGCGGGCCAACTCGCCTTTACCGGTGCCGGATTCGCCGAGGATGAGGATGTTGGCGTCAGTCCCGGCCACTTGGCGCGCGGTTTCCAGCACCACCATCATCGCCGGGCTGTGGGAGTCGAGGCCGTCTTTGGGTTGGCGTACTTCGCCTTCCAACGCCTCCAGGCGCGCGGAGAGCTGGCGCACTTCCAATTGCTTGGCGGTGGCCAGGCGCAGTTGGTCGGGGCTGCACGGTTTGACCAGATAATCAGCCGCGCCGGCCTGGATCGCATCCACCGCAGTGTCCACGGCGGAATGCGCGGTCACAATCACCACGCGCATCCACGGCGCCTGGATGCGCATCTGCGCCAACACATCCAGGCCGTTGTCCTCGCCCAGGCGCAGGTCCAGGAAGCACAGGTCGAACACTTGGCGTTGCATCAGGGCATCGGCCTGAGCGGCGCTGTTCGCGGTGGCTACGGTGTAGCCCTCATCTTCCAGGCAATAACGGAAGGTACGAAGGATCGCGGATTCGTCGTCCACTAAAAGAATGCGGCCTTGAAGTTCCTTGGCTGATTCCATTTGTCCCGCGCTCCTGAATATGAATGATGGTGTTTAGTCCCGGAATAATCGGGCAAGTTGCATGGTTCATTCTGATTGATAAAACGCAACGTCGTGCAGCTATCTACGTGTATCCCTACAAGGCCCGCACCTGCTGGCGTTTTCATGCCTTCTTGCCACTTCGGCAGTGCGCTATTGGCTTTCTATCCACCCATCCGACCACTGGTGATCGTGCATTTCGCACGGCGTCCAGGTGGCCATCGTGCAGGATGCTGGGCTTCGTGTTGATCAAATATATTTAACTGATTGATTTTGTTAAGTTTTATTTTGTAAAAAAGCTGGCACGCCCTCTGCAATAGCTCTCCTAACGAATAATCAAAATGCGGGAGAAAGCAGCATGACTCGCCAAAGCCTCGCTCAACTGTGTGTATCGCCAGTGCGATTGCAACAAGGCCTGTTCGCCAGCCTGGCCCTGATGGTCACGTTGATTGGCGGCCAGCAGTTGCAGCATTGGCAGCAGCAGACCCCGCATTTCGAACGTCCGGCAATGACCCAGACCCATTTTCGCTCCATTGATAGCCGTTCCGTTGGCAGCGTCTCTGCCGATGTAACGGCTCCCCAACTGCGGATGGTTGACCAGGCGTCTGCCCTGGGTGAACTGCCATCCCAGGAACGTTGGGTGTTCTAGGCAACAAAAGATCGCTTGAGTTGAGCGATTGCACAGCAGTACCGCTGTCACCCCTAAAAAAGCGTAAGGAGAATCACCATGTTGAGTTGGGCAATCACATTTCTGATCATCGCCATTGTGGCTGCAGTCCTGGGCTTCGGTGGTATCGCGGGCACTGCCACGGGTATCGCCAAGATTCTGTTCGTGGTCTTCCTGGTGATGTTCGTCGTTTCGTTCTTCTTTGGTCGTCGCGGCCGAGGCTGAATATGACCACTTTGTCTCTCAACGCTGTGGCTGCCGTCCTGCTTCTGGGCGGCAGCGGTTTGGCGATGGCCGCTAACGACGGTCAGACCCGGGCCAACGAATTGCTCAGCGCGGACCCGCAGTACCGTGAAACGTGGCAAGGCGTGGTGAAGAAAGAAGAGCGCCTGCCGGAATGGGTCATGAACCTGTCCGGCACGGCCGAGCAAATGAATGCCGTTGAAGAAGATGGCGACAAGTACTTGGTCGGGCCTCTCTGCGAAACCGCAGACACCTGCCTGAACAAGCGCCTGATCGTCGCCTTCAGTTATGACAAGGAAGATGCCTACGCCATGTTGGTGGAAGTCCCGGCCGGCCTGCCGGCGGACAAGTCTCCAACGCGTCACGCCGATTACCGGTTTATCGGTAAGCCGGATGCAGGCATGCAAAAGCTGCTGATGGAGCAACTGAAGAAAGATCCGAATTGGTACTAGGTCCCGTCTGACGCATCTGTCGTCTGCGGGGCCGGCGTCCATAGAAAGAAGCCCGTGCGCTTCTTTCTGTTTGCATCGCCCGCCAAGGGTGATGCATGGCCAGGGGGCCGGGTTGCTCTGATCCGTCGAGATCGGCGTGACCTACGGGTACAGGGAGTGCCTGCGCAAGGGCCGGGCCAGGTGAAAAGCTGCGACGCAAGTTCACACGCTCTCGAGCTTGCTGGACTTGCGGCGGGCTTATGACGTTCATCCCCCGCCTCTCATACTGCTCTTAGCCGAGAATCTGCTTTTTGCCCGCGCCTAACCATTACTGGGTATGTCGTGGCGACCATCTATCGAGAAAGTTTCGTTCACGCTATAGGACATTTCAGACAACAGCCCCCTGAATACACAGGCATTTTTGCGAATGCCTTCAGCTTGTCCTGAATCTCTAAGCGACCCTGATTTGACCGGTTCACGGCATATTCGCCGGGCAAAATGTCGCATTTGAACTGACCGTTCGGTCAGTTATTATGAAAAAAAGCCATGCCGATTCGGCATAGGGTAGGCGTTTACGGCATTAGACGTCGCCCCCTTGCATGGGAATAGTTGCGCCTTTTTTCGCCTGCCAGTAAGCCATTTCGGCCATGCGGCGGTGACTTTCTACGGAGGCAGATGCACACACTTTTTCGCTTCCGGGCGTTGCAGCTGGCGCATTTGCCTTAAGTTCACTTGAAGTAAGGGTAATGACATGAAGAAGGCAAAGCTAAGCCTCGCTTGGCAGATCCTCATCGGTTTGGTGCTGGGGATCGCAATCGGTGCCGTGCTCAACCATTTCAGTGCTGAAAAGGCCTGGTGGATCAGCAATGTGCTGCAGCCAGCGGGCGATATCTTTATCCGCCTGATCAAGATGATCGTGATCCCGATTGTGATTTCCTCGCTGATCGTCGGCATTGCCGGTGTAGGCGACGCGAAAAAGCTCGGTCGAATCGGCGTCAAAACCATTCTCTACTTCGAGGTCGTCACCACCATCGCCATCGTGGTCGGCCTGTTGCTGGCCAACCTGTTCCACCCTGGCACGGGCATCGACATGAGTACCCTGGGTACCGTGGATATCTCCAAGTACCAGGCGACTGCGGCGGAGGTGCAGCATGAACATGCGTTCGTCCAGACCATCCTCAACCTGATCCCGTCGAACATCTTTGCCGCCGTCGCGCGTGGCGAGATGCTGCCGATCATCTTCTTCTCCGTGCTGTTCGGCCTGGGCCTGTCGAGCCTCAAGCCTGAACTGCGCGAGCCGTTGGTGACGATGTTCCAGGGCGTGTCCGAGAGCATGTTCAAAGTCACCCACATGATCATGAAGTACGCGCCTATCGGTGTGTTCGCGCTGATCGCGGTGACCGTCGCCAACTTCGGCTTCGCCTCTTTGCTGCCATTGGCCAAGCTGGTGATTCTGGTTTACGTCGCCATCCTGTTCTTTGCCTTTGTGATCCTGGGCCTGATCGCACGCCTGTTTGGCTTCTCGGTGATCAAGCTGATGCGCATCTTCAAGGATGAGCTGGTGCTGGCCTACTCCACCGCCAGTTCCGAAACCGTGCTGCCGCGTGTGATCGAGAAGATGGAAGCCTACGGCGCGCCGAAGGCCATCTGCAGCTTTGTGGTGCCGACCGGTTATTCGTTCAACCTCGATGGTTCGACCCTGTACCAGAGCATCGCGGCGATCTTTATCGCGCAGTTGTATGGCATCGACCTGTCGGTCGGCCAGCAACTGATGCTGGTGCTGACCCTGATGGTCACCTCCAAAGGCATCGCCGGTGTGCCGGGCGTGTCCTTCGTGGTGTTGCTGGCCACCCTGGGCAGCGTGGGCATTCCATTGGAAGGCCTGGCGTTCATTGCCGGTGTCGACCGCATCATGGACATGGCGCGTACTGCCCTCAACGTGATCGGCAACGCCTTGGCGGTACTGGTCATCTCCCGTTGGGAAGGCATGTACGACGATGCCAAGGGCGAGCGCTACTGGAACTCCCTGCCGCACTGGCGCACCAAGCAAGCGCTGCCGGTCGGCGAGGCCAGCCGCGGCTGAGGTCTGCCTGATGCGCACAAACCCCGGTAAATCCGGGGTTTGTCGTTTCTGTCAGCCCCGCTATCATTCGCCCCATCTTTCGGGGGATTCAACTGATGCTCAATGGCCTGTGGCTTGGCTTCTTTGTCGTAGCAATGGTGTCAGCACTGGCGCAATGGCTGGTCGGCGGTAACGCCGGGATTTTTGCGGCGATGGTGGAAAGCATTTTCGCCATGGCCAAATTGTCGGTGGAGGTCATGGTGCTGTTGTTCGGCACGCTGACGTTATGGCTGGGCTTTTTGCGCATCGCCGAAAAAGCCGGGATCGTCGACTGGCTGGCCAAGGCCCTCGGCCCGCTGTTTCGCCGGCTGATGCCGGAAGTGCCGGCCGGCCACCCGGCCATCGGTTTGATCACCCTCAACTTCGCCGCCAACGGCCTGGGCCTGGACAACGCTGCCACGCCCATCGGCCTGAAAGCCATGAAAGCGTTGCAGGAACTCAACCCGATCCCCAATACCGCGAGTAACGCGCAGATCCTGTTCCTGGTGCTCAATGCGTCCTCGCTGACGCTGTTGCCGGTGACCATCTTCATGTACCGCGCCCAGCAAGGCGCAGCCGACCCGACGCTGGTGTTTTTGCCGATCCTACTGGCCACCAGCGCATCGACCCTGGTGGGCTTGCTCTCGGTGGCAGTGATGCAGCGCCTGCGGCTGTGGGACCCGGTGGTGCTGGCCTATTTGATCCCGGGCGCATTGGTGCTGGGCGGCTTCATGGCGTTGCTGGCGACCTTGTCTGCCACGGCGCTGGCCGGGTTGTCGTCGATCCTTGGCAACCTGACGCTGTTTGGCCTGATCATGCTGTTCCTGCTGGTTGGCGCGTTGCGCAAGGTGAAGGTGTACGAGGCATTTGTCGAAGGGGCCAAAGAGGGCTTCGACGTGGCCAAGAACCTGCTGCCGTACCTGGTGGCGATGCTCTGCGCGGTGGGCGTGTTGCGTGCGTCCGGTGCGTTGGACTTTGGCTTGGAAGGCATTCGTCATGTGGTCGCCTGGACCGGCATGGACACGCGCTTCGTCGACGCGCTGCCGACCGCGATGGTCAAGCCGTTCTCCGGCAGTGCCGCGCGGGCGATGTTGATCGAGACCATGCAGACCCAGGGCGTCGACAGCTTCCCGGCGTTGGTGGCGGCGACGGTTCAGGGCAGTACCGAGACCACCTTCTATGTATTGGCGGTGTATTTCGGCTCGGTAGGCATTCAGCGGGCAAGGCATGCGGTGGGCTGTGCGTTGCTGGCGGAGTTTGCCGGTGTGGTGGCGGCGATTGCGGTGTGCTACTGGTTCTTTGGTTAAGGCTTGGATGGCTATCGGGAGCAAGCTCCCTCCCACATTTAACCGTATTCATCCTGACAAAACGCGGTTAAATGTGGGAGGGGGCTTGCCCCCGATGAGGCCCTCAGCGTTTCGGCGCAGTGTTGCCTTGCGCCACCACCCAATCCACCACCTGCTTGTTCAACTGATCCCCCGCCAGCCCAAACCCGGCCACCACCGCTGGCACTTTGTTGTCGCTGACCGGCTGGCGCACTTCAAACCTTCGGCTGGCAATGATCCGCTGATCACTCCCACGCACCAGCCGCGCATCCAGGCGAATCACCACTTCCACCGCGCTGTCGCGGTATTCGCTCTGGAACGCCTGCAATTGCCCGCCCAGCTCGTAGTCGGCCTGCAGGTTGGTCTCGTCGCTACTCAGCAACGTCACCCGGCCATCGCGCTGGAAGCCGTCCATGAAGCGGTTGCGCAGCAACACCGGTGCCGAGTCGCTCCAACGTGAGTTGGCGTAGCTGCTGATCAGATCACCCTGGGGCACCACGGCAATGCGCGAGCTGTCGAGGAACTCGCTGGTCTGCGGCTTGGTCACGCGCAGCGACCAGGCTACCGGCGCCGCT
>NZ_JAKNRV010000175.1:0-10598 GCF_023072625.1 Pseudomonas emilianonis | reverse complement strand
GGCGGCTCCTGAAACGCCCGCTGGCGCTGCAGCAGCGCATCACGCACGGCGGGCAGCGCGGCAACCTGGGAAGCCCAGGAACCGACTTGCTCGTTACGCAGGTCATCGGTCACATCATCCCCTTCCAGGATGATGCGCTGGGGATGACCTTCTGTCGCACCGACGAACTGCACGTCAAGGTGCGCTGCCAGCAGCTTCAGGGATTCTTCGTTGGTCAGGTCGACGCCGTGGTTGCGGGCAGCAAACGCCAGCAGACGGTACAGCGCGCCGGAATCCAGCAGGCACCAGCCCAGGCGCTTGGCCAGGATGCCGGCGATCGTGCCTTTGCCCGAGCCGCTTGGCCCGTCGATGGTAATCACCGGTGCTTTGATATTCACAATTGAGCCTCTTGGGCAACACGGATGCCGACTTGGGCACACAGTGTAAGAAAATTCGGAAAAGACGTAGCGACATTGGCGCAGTCACGAATACGAATCGGCGCCGTTGCTCGCAGCGAAGCCACGCTGAACGCCATCGCAATCCGGTGATCGCCATGGGCATGGACCTCACCACCGCCCATCAGGCCACCGTCAATGATAATCCCATCAGGGGTGGGTTCACACTTCACGCCCAGCGCCAACAGACCGTCGGCCATGACCTGGATACGGTCGGACTCCTTGACGCGCAGCTCTTGCGCACCGCGTAAGACGGTTCGCCCTTCAGCGCAGGCAGCGGCAACAAACAGCACGGGAAACTCATCGATCGCCAGCGGCACCAGCGCTTCGGGGATCTCGATCCCTTTCAGCGCGGCAGCACGTACCCGCAGGTCGGCCACCGGCTCGCCGCCCACTTCGCGCGGGTTTTCCAGGGTGATATCCGCGCCCATCAGCCGCAGGATGTCGATTACCCCGGTGCGCGTCGGATTGATCCCGACATGTTCCAGCAACAGCTCGGAACCTTCGGCAATCGAAGCCGCCACCAGGAAAAACGCCGACGAGGAAATATCCCCCGGCACTTCAATATGAGTGGCAGTCAGTGCATGGCCCGACTCGACCGTCGCCGTTGCACCTACCACCTCCACCGGATAACCAAAACCGCGCAGCATGCGCTCGGTATGGTCACGGGTCGGGGCCGGCTCGGTGACGGAGGTCTTGCCCTCGGCATACAGGCCCGCCAGCAGCAGGCAGGATTTGACCTGCGCACTGGCCATCGGCAGCGTATAGGTCAGGCCTTTCAACTTCTGGCCACCACGAATGGTCAGCGGCGGACGCCCTTGCGGGCCGGTTTCGATCACTGCGCCCATTTCCCGCAGCGGCTCAGCCACGCGGCTCATCGGGCGCTTGGACAGCGAAGCATCGCCGGTCAGCACGCTATCGAAGCTCTGTGCGGCGAGCAAGCCGGACAGCAAGCGCATGGACGTGCCGGAGTTGCCGAGATAGATCGGCCCCGGCGCAGGCTTCAAGCCATGCAACCCAACACCATAAATGATCACGCGCCCATGGTGCGGCCCCTCGATCACCACGCCCATGTCGCGAAACGCCTGCAAGGTCGCCAGGGCATCCTCACCCTCAAGGAAACCCTCGACTTCGGTCACGCCCTCAGCCAACGAACCGAGCATGATCGACCGATGGGAGATCGACTTGTCGCCCGGCACCCGAATACGCCCGCTCAAGCGGCCGCCCGGGTTGGCGAGGAAAGTCAGGTCATCGGCGTTCACAGCGGTTTCCATGTAGGCCCGGCGTGCCAGGATCTTGCTGAAATGTTCACGCGCCACCCGCGCACGGGTAAACACGCCCAATAACTGGTGGCCATCCCCGGCATCGACCGCGTCGCGCAAGGCGTCGAGGTCGCTGCGAAAGGTGTCCAGGGTGCGCAACACAGCCTCGCGGTTGGCGAGGAAGATGTCGTGCCACATCACCGGGTCGCTGCCGGCGATCCGCGTGAAATCGCGAAAGCCACCGGCGGCATAGCGGAAAATCTCGAGATTTTCGTTGCGCTTGGCCAACGAATCCACCAGGCCGAACGCCAGCAGATGGGGCAGATGACTGGTCGCCGCCAGCACTTCATCGTGGCGCTCGACCTGCATATGTTCCACATCCGCGCCCAGCTCGCGCCACAGACGATCGACCACCGCCAAGGCTGCCGGATCGGTTTGCGCCAGCGGCGTCAGAATCACTTTATGGCGACGGAACAACTGCGCATTGGACGCCTCCACCCCGCTCTGCTCGGAACCGGCAATCGGGTGGCCCGGCACAAAACGCGCGGGCATGCCACCAAAGGCCTGCTGCGCCGCACGCACCACATTGCCCTTGGCACTGCCGACGTCGGTGAGGATCGCCTGGCCGAGATCCATGCCGGCCAGCACCGTCAGCAACTTCTCCATGGCCAGGATCGGCACGGCGAGCTGGATCACATCGGCGCCCTGGCACGCGAGCGCCAGGTCGGCTTCACAGCGATCAACGACCCCCAACTCAACCGCCAACTTGCGCGATTGCGGGTCCAGGTCCACGCCGACCACTTCGCCACACAACCCGCTCTCGCGCAGGCCTTTGGCGAAGGAACCACCGATCAAGCCCAGACCGACCACCACCAGGCGACCGATCATAGGCACAGCAGGTTGCAATGCAGTGACATCAACCACGAGCCAGAACCTTGGCCAGCGCCTCCAGGAAGCGACTGTTCTCAGCCGGCAGACCGACGGTGATGCGCAGGTGGTTCGGCATGCCGTAGTTGGCCACCGGACGCACGATCACGCCTTCGCGCAGCAAGCCTTGGAAAACCGGGGCCGCCACCTGGCCGAGATCGACGCAGATGAAGTTGCCCTTGGACGGAATCCAGCCCAGGCCCAGCTCACGAAAGCCGGCCTGCAACTGCAGCATGCCGCTTTCGTTGATGCGACGCCCTTCTTCCAGGTACTCGGCATCCTGCAACGCTGCGCAGGCCGCCGCGAGGGCGAGGCTGTTGACGTTGAACGGTTGGCGCACACGGTTGAGCACATCGGCCACCACCGCCGTCGACAGGCCGTAGCCGACGCGCAGCGATGCCAGGCCATAAGCCTTGGAGAACGTGCGCGAAACCAGCAGGTTCGGGTAGGCCGCGAGGAAATCCAGGCCGTCGGGCATGTCGCTGCCTTCGGCGTACTCGATGTAGGCCTCGTCCAGCACCACCAGCACATGCTCCGGCACATCCTGCAGGAAGTCGTTCAATGCCTGCGCATCGAACCAAGTACCGGTCGGGTTATTCGGGTTGGCGATAAAGACGACACGGGTCTGCGCATCGATCGCCGCCAGCATGGCCGGCAGGTCGTGGCCCCAGTCCTTGGCAGGAATCACCCGCGCTTCGGCACCGACGGCCTGGGTGACGATCGGGTAGACCGCAAACGCGTGTTCGCTGAACACGGCGTTCAGGCCCGGCGCCAGATAAGCACGGCCGACCAGTTCAAGAATGTCGTTGGAGCCATTGCCCAGGGTCACCTGATTCAGCTCGACCCGGCACTTTTGCGCCAGCAGGGACTTGAGGGCAAAGCCGTTGCCATCCGGATAACGGGTCAGCTCGGCCAGCTCTTCACGAATCGCCGCCAGCACCTTGGGGCTTGGGCCCAGCGGGTTCTCGTTACTGGCCAGCTTGACGATCTTCGCCGGGTCCAGGTTCAACTCACGCGCCAGCTCGTCCACAGGTTTGCCTGGAACGTAAGGCGACAGTTGCTGCACGCCCGGCTGCGCCAGGGCGAGGAAGTTGCCACTCATGTTAACGCCTCACAAAACCGCTTTCGGGTAAGAGCCCAGCACCTTGAGTGCCACAGCTTCCTGACTGATTTTCTCGAGCACGCTTTTGACCAGCGGGTCGCGGTGATGGCCGACGAAGTCGATAAAAAACACATAGGTCCATTTACCGCTGCGCGAAGGACGAGTCTCGATGCGCGTCAGGTCGATCCCGTTGTCGTGGAACGGCACCAGCAGTTCATGCAGCGCGCCGGGCTTGTTGCTCATGGAGACGATGATCGAGGTCTTGTCGTCGCCGGTGGGCGGCACTTCCTGGCTGCCGATCATCAAGAAGCGCGTGGAGTTGTCCGGGCGATCCTCGATTTTCTCGGCCAGGCGCGTCAGGCCATACAGGCCCGCGGCCATATCACCGGCAATCGCCGCCGAGTTCCACTCACCCTTGACCCGCTTGGCCGCTTCGGCGTTGCTGGACACCGCCACGCGCTCGACATTCGGGTAATGCGCATCCAGCCACTTGCGGCACTGGGCCAGGGACTGGGCGTGGGAGTAGATGCGGCTGATGCTATCGGTCTTGGTGTTTTCACCCACCAGCAAGTGGTGGTGGATGCGCAGCTCGACTTCGCCGCAGATCACCATGTCGTGCTCAAGGAAGCTGTCCAGGGTGTGGTTGACCGCGCCTTCGGTGGAGTTTTCCACCGGCACCACGCCAAAATTCACCGCACCGGCCGCCACTTCACGGAACACTTCGTCGATCGCCGCCATCGGCTTGCTGATCACCGCGTGACCGAAGTGCTTCATGGCCGCCGCCTGGGTGAAGGTGCCTTCCGGGCCGAGGTAAGCCACTTTCAGCGGCTGCTCAAGCGCCAGGCAGGAAGACATGATTTCACGGAACAACCGCGCCATCTCTTCGTTGCCCAACGGCCCCTTGTTGCGCTCCATCACGCGCTTGAGCACCTGGGCTTCACGCTCCGGACGGTAGAACACCGGCACTTCGCCTTCCGCCAGGGACGCCATCTTCACCCGCGCCACTTCCTGGGCGCAGCGCGCGCGCTCACTGATCAGCTCCAGGACTTTCTCGTCCAGGCTGTCAATGCGCACGCGTAGGGCCTTGAGTTCTTGCTCAGACATTAGCCGTGTTCCTTTTCGAACTCTGCCATGTAGGCCACCAACGCGTTGATGGCGTTGATATCGACAGCGTTATAGATGGAGGCGCGCATGCCGCCTACCGAACGGTGACCCTTGAGGTTCAGCAGGCCACGCGCCTCGGCACCGGCCAGGAACGGCTTGTCCAGGCGGTCGTCGGCCAGACGGAACGGTACGTTCATCCATGAGCGGTCGGTCAGGTTGATCGGGTTGCTGTACAGGCCGCTGGCGTCGATGAAGTCGTACAGGGTGCGCTTCTTCACTTCGTTGAGCTTGCCCATGGCGGCAACACCGCCCTGCTCTTTGAGCCACTCGAACACCAGGCCCGAGAGATACCAGGCAAACGCCGGCGGCGTGTTGTACATCGAGCCGTTGTCGGCCGCAACCTTGTAGTTGAGCATGGTCGGGCACAGCGAGCGGGCGCGACCGAGCAGGTCTTCACGGACGATGTTGACCACGACGCCGCTCGGGCCGATGTTCTTCTGCGCGCCGGCGTAGATCATGCCGTAGCGGGACACATCGATCGGCCGCGAGAGAATGTCCGAGGACATGTCGCACACCAGCGGCACGTCACCCACTTCAGGCACCCAGTCGAATTCCAGGCCGCCGATGGTTTCGTTGGCCACGTAGTGTACGTAGGCCGCATCCTTCGACAGCTTCCACTCGTTCTGACCTGGAATCGCGAAGTAATCGTAAGGCTTGGCGGTACCAGCGATGTTGACGTTGCCGTAGCGCGCGGCTTCTTCGATGGCTTTCTGCGACCAGATACCGGTGTCGATGTAGTCGGCCGTGCCGTCTTCCGGCAGCAGGTTCAGCGGCAATTGGGCGAACTGCTGGCTCGCGCCGCCCTGCAGGAACAGGACCTTGTAGTCGGAGGGGATGTCCAGCAAGTCGCGCAGGTCCTGCTCGGCCTTGGTGGCGATGGACACGAACTCATCACTGCGATGGCTCATTTCCATCACAGAGAGGCCTTTTCCATGCCAATCGAGGAGTTCACCCTGCGCGCGCTGCAGGACTGCTTCAGGAAGCGCCGCGGGACCGGCACAGAAGTTATAGGCTCTCT
This sequence comes from Pseudomonas emilianonis, assembly GCF_023072625.1. Taxonomy (NCBI): domain Bacteria; kingdom Pseudomonadati; phylum Pseudomonadota; class Gammaproteobacteria; order Pseudomonadales; family Pseudomonadaceae; genus Pseudomonas; species Pseudomonas emilianonis. The sequence goes on along the minus strand of NZ_JAKNRV010000175.1, from coordinate 4,691 downwards.
TGCTCACATCCAATCTCACTCTGATCTGGTGGGGTGGTGCAATAAATCGGTTTTTAATACTTTCACAAGGGACAAACAACAAGGGGGCGAATCTTCATCCGCCCCCTGCTTGTCCGCTTATTCCTGCGGTTCTTCTTCGTCTGCGGCAGCGTCGAGGGTCGGTTCGTCGACGTTGTCATCGCCGGTTGCGATCACCTCGCCGTCAAATTCCTCGCCTTCCAGTTCTTCGCCTTCGACTTCAGACGGTTCCTGAACGCGCTCCAAACCTACCAGCGTCTCGTCGCTGGCCAGCTTGATCAGCGTCACGCCCTGGGTGTTACGACCCAGGCTCGACACTTCGGCAACACGGGTACGCACCAGGGTGCCCTGGTCGGAAATCAGCATGATCTCCTCGCCATCGAGCACCTGGACCGCGCCGACCAGACGGCCGTTGCGATCGTTGCTGACCATGGCGATAACACCCTGACCACCACGCTTGTACTCCGGGAACTCGCTGATGGCGGTACGCTTGCCATAACCACGCGCCGAAGCGGTGAGGATCTGGCTGCCTTCTTCCGGGATCAACATGGAAATCAGCTTCTGCCCTTCCGGCAGGCGCATGCCGCGCACACCGCGGGCGGTACGGCCCATGGCTCGCACGTCGGACTCTTTGAAGCGCGTCACTTTGCCGCCATCGGAGAACAGCATGACTTCACGCTCGCCATCGGTGATGGCCGCGGAGATCAGTACGTCGCCTTCATCCAGCTCCAGGGCGATCAGGCCCACGCTGCGTTGACGGCTGAAGGATTCCAGCGGGGTCTTCTTCACGGTGCCCTTGGCGGTGGCCATGAAGATGAAGTGACCTTCGGTGTATTCCTCGACCGGCAGCATGGTGGTGATGTATTCATCACTGTCCAGCGGCAGCAGGTTGACCAACGGACGACCACGGGCGGCGCGGGAGGCTTCCGGGATTTCGTAGGTTTTCAGCCAGTACACCTTGCCCTTGCTGGAGAACAGCAGCAGCGTGGTGTGGCTGTTGGCGACCAGCAGGTGAGCAATGTAGTCCTCATCCTTCACGCCGGTAGCCGATTTACCTTTACCACCACGACGCTGGGCCTGATACGCAGCCAATGGCTGGGTTTTGGCATAGCCACCGTGGGAGATGGTCACGACGCGCTCTTCTTCCGGGATCATGTCACCCAGGGTCAGGTCGAGACGGGCATCAAGGATTTCGGTGCGGCGCACGTCGCCGTATTCGGCACGGATCACTTCCAGTTCTTCGCGGATCACTTCCATCAGGCGCACGGCGCTGTTGAGGATGCGGATCAGCTCGCCGATCTGGTTGAGGATCTCCTGGTACTCGGCCAGCAGCTTCTCGTGCTCCAGACCGGTCAGGCGGTGCAGGCGCAGTTCCAGGATGGCCTGGGCCTGTTCCGGCGACAGGAAATACTTGCCCTCGCGCAGACCGTATTGCGGGTCCAGGGTCTCGGGACGGCAGGAATCGGCGCCGGCACGTTCAACCATCGCCACGACGGCGCTGGATTCCCACGGCATCTTGATCAGCGCTTCCTTGGCTTCCGACGGAGTCGGCGAAGCCTTGATCAGGGCGATGACCGGGTCGATGTTCGACAGCGCAACCGCCTGGCCTTCCAGGATGTGGCCGCGCTCGCGGGCCTTGCGCAGTTCGAACACGGTACGGCGGGTCACGACTTCGCGACGGTGACGGACGAAGGCTTCCAGCAGATCCTTGAGGTTCAGGATGCGCGGGCGACCGTCGATCAGGGCCACGACGTTGATACCAAACACGCTTTGCAGCTGGGTCTGGGCGTAGAGGTTGTTGAGGATCACCTCAGGCACTTCGCCACGACGCAGCTCGATCACGACGCGCATACCGTCCTTGTCGGACTCGTCGCGCAGCTCGGTGATGCCTTCGAGCTTCTTCTCCTTGACCAGCTCGGCGATCTTCTCGATCAGACGCGCCTTGTTCAACTGGTAAGGCAGCTCGGTGATGACGATCTGCTGACGGCCACCGACCTTGTCGATGTCTTCGATCATCGAGCGGGCGCGCATGTAAATGCGGCCACGACCGGTGCGGTAGGCTTCGATGATGCCGGCGCGACCGTTGATGATCGCGGCGGTCGGGAAGTCCGGACCGGGGATGTATTGCATCAGCTCATCGATGGTCAACTCAGGGTTGTCGATGAGGGCCAGGCAACCGTCGATGACTTCACCGAGGTTGTGCGGCGGGATGTTGGTGGCCATGCCCACGGCGATACCGCTGGAGCCGTTGACCAGCAGGTTGGGAATCCGGGTCGGCATGACCGCCGGGATCATTTCGGTGCCGTCGTAGTTCGGCACCCAGTCCACGGTTTCTTTGTGCAGGTCGGCCAGCAGCTCGTGCGCCAGCTTGGTCATGCGCACTTCGGTGTATCGCATGGCTGCGGCGTTGTCGCCGTCGACCGAACCGAAGTTGCCCTGGCCGTCTACCAGCAGGTAGCGCAGGGAAAACGGCTGGGCCATCCGAACGATGGTGTCGTACACCGCAGTGTCGCCGTGAGGGTGATACTTACCGATCACGTCACCGACAACACGGGCAGATTTCTTGTACGGCTTGTTCCAGTCGTTACCCAGCTCGCTCATCGCGAACAGCACACGCCGGTGCACGGGCTTCAAGCCATCGCGCGCATCAGGCAGTGCCCGACCGACAATTACGCTCATCGCGTAGTCGAGGTAGGACTGTTTCAGCTCGTCTTCGATATTGACCGGGAGGATTTCTTTGGCCAGTTCGCCCATGAGAAGCCTGATTCCTTTTTCGGGTGAAACCTCGTCACATCCATATGGGACGAACGAAGCTCGCCGCTGCCGGCATGGTGCCTGGCAACGACTTACGACAAATCAACGAGTTATGACACGGATCTGCACGTTAAGGGCAGCCCCTCGGGGCGACCCTGGAAACCGCCGGATGTTATCACAATCGCCGCCACGCACCTATCCCCCTGACGGGCATGGAGCATAGTAAGTTGACGGATGACAGGCTTGACGACGACGAGAGGGCCTCAGAGCCGGGGTGGTGCTGTTTTTGCGGTGCAGATCCGAAGGATTTATGGCCTTTTGAGGCCAATCGGCAGCAAGCCCCCTCCCACACTCCAATTGTGAACACAGTCAAAATGTGGGAGGGGGCTTGCCCCCGATGGCAATCTGACAGTCGCCAAAGCCCTCAATGCAGCCGCTTACGGCACATCAACTGAGCGATTTTGGCGGTGTCCGGCCGTTCGACAACGCCCTTTTCAGTAACGATCACATCGATCAAGTCGGCCGGGGTCACGTCAAACACCGGGTTGAAGGCATTCACATCGGCGGCGAAGCGCTGGCCGGCGACTTCCAGCAACTCGCCCGCATCGCGCTCTTCCAGGGCCACGTCGTCGCCCGCAGCCATCATCAGGTCCAGGGTCGAACTCGGCGCCACCACCATGAAACGCACGCCATGGTGCATGGCGCACACCGCCAATTGATAGGTGCCGATCTTGCCGATCACATCACCATTGGCCGCAATGCAGTCGGCGCCGACGATCACCCAGGTCACGCCCTTGGTCTTGAGGATGTGCGCGCCCGCCGAGTCGGCGTTGACCGTGACGGGGATGCCGTCGCCCGCCAGCTCCCAGGCGGTCAGCCGCGAACCTTGCAGCCAGGGCCGGGTTTCGTTGGCGTAGACCTGCTCGACCAATCCCTCCAGAAAGGCAGCACGAATCACCCCGAGGGCCGTACCGAACCCTCCCGTCGCCAGGGCGCCTGCGTTGCCGTGGGTCAGGATCGCCTGAGCGTTGCCCTGGTGCTTGCGAATCCGCTCGACGCCCAACTGGGCCATGACGAGATTGGCTTCGCGGTCGCTTTCATGGATCGCAATAGCTTCGGCTTCCAGCACAGCCAGCGGATTGGCGTGTTTCTTGAGGCGGTCCAGGCGGTCGCGCATGCGTTTGAGGGCCCAGAACAGGTTCGCAGCGGTCGGGCGAGTATCGGCACATGGTGGATCTGGTGTGGGTGGTGCTGTTTCCGTTGGTTTACGTGATTGGATGAGGTGCCGATGACCGCTTCCCAAGGGCTGATCGTGTGTTGGGCCGCGTTGGTGGTGCTCAGCGTCGGCACCGTGCTGGCCGGCGGCTCAGGGCTGTGGCTGGCGGTTTTGCTGCTGGCGGTGGTCAAGGCGTGGATGATTGCCGATGGGTTCATGGAGTTACGGCATGCCCCCAGGTTTTGGCGCGCTCTGGTGCTGGGCTGGCCTGTCGTTTTGGTGTTGGTGGTGGGGCTCGTCTAGGTTCGGAGTGCCCAAGATCAAAAGCCAAAGCGAGGCGGCGGTATAGCCGACTTGATCCTGGAAGCCGGGCCCGGTCACGTGTGGGAGCTGGCTTGCCTGCGATGGCATCGCCTGAGGTGTCTGAATCGCGGACACCTCCGCTCTGTGTGCTTTGGGAAAAGCCTTACGACCCTCTCGGAAAGTCTCACCTGAGCAACACGTTAGTCGCGTGATTTGATTCCGGCCTTTTCAGGCAGGGATTGCAGGCATGACTGACGCGTTTTGGGCCGCCCGCGAAGGCGACGCGCTGCTGCACACCTCAATGATGGCCGATGTTCTCGGCGGTGTGCTGGAAGTCGCGGCCTATGCCGCCATCACGTCCGTACGATCTATCGCCGTCGCGTAGCTCGACAACGTATAA
>NZ_JAKNRV010000174.1:0-10635 GCF_023072625.1 Pseudomonas emilianonis | reverse complement strand
GCAGCGGGTGCGGCGGGCGCAGCGGGTTTCACGCCACCGCCCAGCGCGGTTTCCGGCAACGGTTGGTACTCGATGGCTGCCGGTGTCTTGGCTACGTCCGTGACCGGCTTGGGCCCGGTGACATACGCCAGGCAAATCATTGCCAACGCGCCCACCGGCAAGGTCCAGGCATATTTCTGGCTGTTATGCCGGGTGTTGAAGTAATGCCGCACCAACACCGCTGCCACGGCAATCCCCGCCAGGATCAGCCAGTTGTACTGGCTGCCGTAAGTGCTCGGGAAGTGGTTGCTGATCATGATGAACAGCACCGGCAAGGTGAAGTAGTTGTTGTGCCGTGAACGCAGCAAGCCCTTGGCCGGCAGGGCCGGGTCCGGCGTGCGGTTCTGCGCGATTGCCGCCACCAGCGCGCGTTGCGCCGGCATGATGATGCGGAACACGTTGCCGACCATGATGGTGCCGATGATCGCCCCCACATGCAGGTACGCGCCCCGGCCGCTGAACACTTTGCTGAAGCCATACGCCGCTGCGATCAATAGCACGAACAGGGTCAGGCCGAGCAGGGCAGGGCGTTTGCCCAGGGCCGAGTCGCAGAGAAAGGAGTAGATGAACCAGCCAGCGAGCAGTGAGCCGATGCCCAACAACACGCCTTCGGTGCCGCTCAGGCTGCTGCCAGGGGCGAGCAGGTACAGCGTAGGGTTGAGGTAGAACACCACGCACAGCAGCGCGACGCCCGACATCCAGGTGAAATAGGCTTCCCATTTGAACCAGTGCAGGTTGTCCGGCATCGTCGGCGGGGCCAGTTTGTATTTTTCCAGGTGGTAGATACCGCCACCGTGGATCGCCCACAAGTCACCGGCCAGGCCGTCCTTGGGGTTGACGCGATTGAGGTTGTTTTCCAGCCAGACAAAGTAAAACGACGCGCCGATCCAGGCGACGCCAGTGATCATGTGAACCCAGCGCACGCTAAGGTTCAGCCATTCCAACAGATGTGCTTCCACAGTCTTTACCTCTCGCTTGTCGCCCTTGTTGTCGGGTGATCAGGCCTTCTCTTATCGGTGGGGGGCGAGGATCAACCGCTCATCCTCTTTGAAAAAATGCTCATCGCAGTTATTGCCGGTGCCACTGCGATCAACCACCAGGAAGTCATCCCGCTTTTCGATCGTCAGCACCGGGTGGTGCCAGACGCCGCGATGGTAATTAATGCCCTGCCTGCCGTTGGTGACGAAGGCGCGGACCAAGCCTGATACCGGTGCATCGCCAAGTGGCGCGACCACGATCAGAAAGGGGTTGCCGAGCAGCGGTATGAACGCCTGGCTGCCCAGCGGGTGTCGCTCCAGCATGCACACGGTCAGCGGCATGTCCTGCGCGTCGGCGCGGAAAATGCTGATGATGGCGTGGTCTTCCGGCGTTGCGGTTTCGACCGTCGCCAGTTTGTGGAAGCGCATGGTCGAACCGTTGTTGATCATGAAGTGATCGCTGCCGTCAGTTTCGATAACGTCTCCGAAGGGGGCGAAGGCTTCTTTGGTCAGGGGTTCGATCATCAGTGTGCGCATGGCTGTCTCTTATCCGAGTTCTGTGTTGTTTGATCTGCTTTTGTGGCGAGGGAGCTTGCTCCCGCTGGAGTGCGAAGCGCTCCCATTGTTTTGGGGCCGCTTCGCGACCCAGCGGGAGCAAGCTCCCTCGCCACGGGGGTTCACCGCTTACTTCGAAACCTTGCCCAATACTCGCAGGCGGCTCACACCACCATCCGGGAACACATTCAGGCGGATATGGGTAATCGGCCCCAGCGCCTTGATCTGCTCGGCGAAGGTGTGTTCGGCGTGCATTTCCAGCTTCTGCGCCGGCAGCAGTTCGCGCCAGAACAGCGATTGGGTTTCGATCTGGCTGTCGGTGCCGCCTTTGACGAAGGCGGCCTGGATCGAGCAAGTGTCCGGGTAGTTGCCCTTGAAATGCAGGGTGTCGACGATGATTTTTTCGATCTCGCCCGCATGGCCCAGCGCGACGATCACCCAGTCATTGCCTGGCGTGCGACGGCGGGCGGTTTCCCAGCCATCGCCCATGTTGACGCCACGGCCCGGATTGAGGAGGTTGCCCATGCGGCCGAAGTGTTCGTCGGAGCAGGCCAGGGCGCGGCCGCCGTTCAGCGCGGCAGCCAGGTCGACCTGTTCGTTGTCGCCCACCGCCGACCAGTCGCGGAACGGTACACCGTACACACGCAGACGGGCCACGCCGCCATCCGGGTAGATGTTGAAGCGCAGGTGGCTGAACGCCTGGTCGTGGTTGATTGCGTGGTAGTGGTGGCTGTTGCCTTGCAGTTCGACGGCCGACAGCACTTCCACCCACTCGGTGCTGTCGTCCGGCTCGCCCGAGGCCAGGAAGCAGGCTTCCAGGGAGGCCGACGGCGGGAAGTTACCGGTGAAGAATGAAGTGTCGATGTCCACGCCCTTGATCGAGCCGGCTGCGCCCAGTCGGATCACTGCGCTGTCGTAGCCTTCGAAGCGTTTGCGGCGTGACTCCCAGCCGTCCATCCACTTGCCGTTATCATCGAAAACACCCTCCTTCCACACAGCCGGGGTCGGCTGGAACAGGCGGTTGGCGTCGGCGAACCAGTCATCGGTCACCGAGATGATCTTGGTGCCGAGGCGGGCGTCGGCGAGGTTGACGAACTTCTCGAACGGTAAGGGTTGCGCTTTCATTCTTCTTGTCTGCCTTGGATAGAGTGGCTGGGGATGGTCGTTTAGAGGGTCAGTAAGCGGAACAGCGCGATCTTGTTGATCTCGTCCAGCGCGCACTTGAACTCGGTGTCCACCGGGTTATGGATGCGCGATTCGAACGCGTTGATGATCTGATGCCGGTTGCTGCCTTTTACCGCCATGATGAAGGGAAACTTGAACTTGGCTTTGTAGGCCTCGTTCAGCTCGGTGAAGCGTGAGAACTCTTCGGCCGTGCATTGGTGAATACCGGCGCCGGCTTGTTCCTGGGTGCTGGCTTCGGTCAGTTGGCCCTGGATGGCCGCACGGCCGGCCAGGTCCGGGTGAGCGTTGATCAGTGCCAGTTGCCGGGTGTGATCGGCGCTCAAGAGGATGTCGCTCATGCGCTGGTGCAGGGTTTCGACCGCGTCGATCGAAGCGTCCTGGCCCAGGTCGAAGGCCTTTTCAGCCACCCATGGCGAATGTTCGTAGATGTCGGCAAAGGCGCTGATGAATGCATCGCGGCTCAGGCTCGACGGTTTCAAGGTCTGGAACGCGGTCATTGCGCCGCTCCCTTGTAAGGGTGCGTGGCGTGCCAGTGACGGGCAATGTCGACACGGCGGGTGAACCACACCTGTTCATGGCCCTTGGCGTATTCGATAAAGCGTTTCAACGACGCAAGGCGCGCCGGGCGGCCGATCAGGCGGCAGTGCAGGCCGATGGAAAGCATCTTCGGCGCGTCGGCCCCTTCGGCGTAGAGCACGTCGAACGCGTCTTTGAGGTACTCGAAAAAGTCATCGCCCTTGTTGAAACCCTGCACCTGGGTGAAACGCATGTCGTTGGTGTCCAGGGTGTAAGGGATCACCAGGTGCGGCTTGCCGGTGGGGTTGTTGGGTTCCCAGTAGGGCAGGTCGTCGTCATAGGTGTCGCAGTCATAGAGAAAGCCGCCTTCCTCCATCACCAGGCGCCGCGTGTTCGGGCCGGTGCGGCCGGTGTACCAGCCCAGCGGGCGTTCGCCGGTCAGTTCGGTGAGGATGCGGATGGCTTCGAGCATATGCTCGCGTTCCTGGGCCTCGTCCATGTACTGGTAGTCGATCCAGCGATAGCCGTGGCTGCAGATCTCATGGCCGGCGGCGACCATTGCACGGATCACGTCCGGATGGCGCTGGGCGGCCATGGCCACGGCGAAGACGGTCAGCGGGATATCGAATGCTTTAAACAATTTGAGGACGCGCCACACGCCGGCACGGCTGCCGTATTCGTACAGCGATTCCATGCTCATGTTGCGCTCGCCCTGCAGCGGCTGGGCCGAGACCATTTCCGAAAGGAAGGCTTCGGACTCTTTGTCGCCGTGCAAAATATTGCGCTCGCCGCCTTCTTCGTAGTTGAGTACAAAAGACAACGCGATGCGTGCCTTGCCCGGCCAGTGGGGGTGAGGAGGGTTACTGCCGTAACCGATCAGGTCGCGTGGGTAGTCAGCGCTCACTGCAGTCTTCCTTCTTGTGCGTGGTAGCGGTGTGTGTGGCGGCCGGGCAGTGGAAAGACTGAGTGGCGTCACAGTGATGAGTGATTGTATACAACTTATTGCCCACTTTGTAAGCCTGGATTTCTGCCTTTTTTCCGCCACGCTCACCTTCAAGGGTGTAGCAAGAAACTTGCCTGACTGGTCAGCTAATGGACAAAAGGTTGTTTAAAAGCAAGGATTACTCGTGAATCGGCCGGTCGAGCAAGGTCGGCCGGAGGATCGTGGGGTTTGTGATTTTTATTGTGTACAATTTTTTTAAAAAGTGTCTTAATTAGCCGGCGCCGGCTTTTTCGCTGCACAAAAAAAGTGCGACATTCACTTCTACTGACCTCGGGAGGCGCGTACACGCCATGGGACGTTTGACCACACACGTTTTGGACGCCGCTCACGGCTGTCCCGGCAGCACCATCAAGGTTGAGCTGTACCGCGTCGACGGCGCGCAACTGGAGCTGGTTGCCAGCGCTGTGACCAACAGTGACGGTCGCTGCGACGCACCGTTGCTCCAAGGCGACGACTACCGCAGCGGTGTGTACCAGCTGCAATTCAGCGCCGGCGACTATTACCGTGCCCGTGGCGTGCAATTGCCAGAGCCGGCCTTCCTCGACGTGGTGGTGCTGCGTTTCGGCATCAGCGCTGAACAGGATCACTACCATGTGCCCCTGCTGATTTCGCCCTACAGTTACTCCACCTACCGCGGTAGCTGAGCGCCACCCCAAAGCTCTTCGCTGGTTTTTCGCCCGCCCACACGGCGGGCTTTTCATGTCGCTTGCGCGTGCAACTATCTAGCGCCTTTTGCACGGAGGCACTGCCTAGGCTGGGCGTTTTCCTCATGCAGAAGAAAACACCATGACCTCGTCCCCCGATCACGCGAGCGTTTCAGCCGATACCGTTACTGCCGACGACCCGGACCTCGCTGCCCAAGCGCAATCGCAGGCGATTCGCGAACAGTTGAAACGGCGAATCAACGCCCATACCCATCCCAGTCGCCTGATCAATCAGATCGGTCTTGCCGACGCGCGCTGCATCACCGCGACGCGGACACTGGCACGCCTGATAGGACGCTCGCCCAAAGTTTTGACGGTCATTCGCGCCGAGCTGCGCAAAGCGTTCGAGATGGACCCGGACCACCTGTTGTTCACCGAGCCCAAGCCGCCAGCCGTGCCGCGCAAAGTCGACAGCCTGACCGATCGGGCGCTGGCGTTGCTGGTCCTGCCGACGGTGGTGATCAACGTCAATCAATTCACCACCCTGAGCGTTAAAGACGAGCCGAACCGGCGCTTGCCTTATACGCCGCTGGAAGCACTGCGCCGTGTGATCGCGCTGAGGCTGTTTGAGCGCCTGGCCCATGCGGTCAGCGTCTATTGGGACGCCCTGGCGCAGGGTTCCTGGCTCACTCGCCGGGAGCGCTGGGTCGAGTTGCACAAGGTGCTCTTCGCCGACCGGGCGTTTATGGCGCGGCAACTGGAGCAGCTATCGAGTGCGGCATTGGACATGGTTCAGGCCCTGATCGATGCCCCCACCGCCGAGGCTCGCCAGCGTGCGGGCGGGGCTTGGGCCACGCTGCAAGTGGGGCAGTTGCTGTGGCCGGGTACGCCTTCGGTAGCGATTCCCGGCGTCTTGCATCTTTATCGCGAAGGCGACTCCAGCGAGGCACCGCATGTGGTTTATCTGCCGGGAGAGGGCTGCAACTTCTACGAGTACCCGTCCTACACGGCCCTGCAGGACGGCCTGCTGGTGTTGGACCGGTCCCGGTTCCACGCGCTCTGGCAGTGCTTGCCGCTGAGTCGGCGCAATGACTTATGCCGGCCAACAGTCTTGTCTGCGGCACACCGCTTTGTTCGCGGCCTGCCGCTGATGGACGACGCGCTGACGCTGTGCGCCCAGGCGTTGCTGACCGGGCAATGGAGCAACGAGCTGGCTTGTGCGGTGAAGATCAATTACGCGCACGTGTTTTCTGAACAACGGCCTCGGCCTCAGCCGCTGGACGCCGCACCTTTTCTGGCACAGGTGGAGGGGGCGAGGCGGCAACTGGTCGGTGGCGCTCGGCTCGGCGTTATTGGCGATCAATTGCTCAACTGGGATCGACAACGACGAGGCGCAGAAATCATCTTCGCCAGCACGGCGTCCGGCCTGGCTCTGCGCACCGCTGAGCATCAGGTCAAACGCTACGAAAAAGCGCTGGTTGCGCTGCTGGTCCCGGACGATCCCTGCGCCGACACGCTTGCGTACCAGATAATCGTGGCGCTGGTGGGCCAACTCAAGGCGCATGCCGAGGTGTTGAAGACACTGATGCGGGATGGGCAGCATCGGTTGCTCGATTTGGCTTTTTGGGCCGAGCGTCCCGACGGCGCGGGTACGCCCAGGCGCGTGTCGCTGTTCATGCGCACCCAAACCGAGGCCCTGCGCTGCGAGGTTGAGTTGCAACACCGGCTCAAGCTGATCAGTACGGCGCATCGCGACCTGATGATCGACGTGGTGGAGCACCCGTCGCCCACCCAACGCCTTGGCAGTCAGACCCGAGTCCTGTCGATCGCGGTGGGCAGCGAACCGGACGCGTTTTACGCCCTCCATAACGTGTGGGTGGTGACCACGGCAGCGGCGGTAAGGCGCCCGTCGCGCCAGCTCCCGGTGGTGGTGTACGCGTTTGGAATCGAAGGCGGGGTCAAGGCGTTTGCCGGACTGGACGCCTTGACCCAAAGCCTCAAGGCGAGCCTGAGCAGCCTTGACGACTCGGTGCTCTGGGGCTGCGTCGAGCACGATAAGCGGCGTGACTTACGCGCACATGCGGCCTGTGGAACCCTCGGCGTGCGCTACGTTGAGATCAAGGGCAAGCCTGCGCTGGTGGCGCTCAAGAAACTGCTGGGCTGCTACGCCCGCTTGAAACAAAGCCGCGAAGACATCACGCGTATTTTCAGTGAAGTGACGGATGCCGAGCTCAGCCGTTCGCTGCTGATGGTCGAGCTGGAAGAGCAACTGAATATTCCGCTCAATAACGCCCTGAGCCAGGCTCTGGCCAATATCGAGCTGCTGCGCACGGCGGCGTCTGACGCGAAGAAACTGCCCACTTGGTTGGCGCACGCAACACGGGCCCAGCGTAGAGCCTTCAAGCGCTTGCTGCGGCTGTACCTGGGCAGCGCCTTTGCGTTTAAAGGCCGACTTGGGCAACGCCTGCCTGACCTGGATACATTCGCCCGGCGCGCGTTGATCGCCCGTTTGCGCCAGGATGGTTTCTTCCCGCTGTTGGACATCGACCAACCGTTGATTGATATGCCGGATGATGTCCACGGTGCGTTTTGTGGATGGATCAGCGGCTGTACGGTAGGTGATCGCAACATCGTGCTGACCCCAACCGCAGCGCGCACGACCTTCAGCCTGCTGCAACTGACGCTGCATAACCTCGACCCACTGGCGCCCTGGACCGCTTGGCGATTCAATCGCGCGCGCTATCTGCAACCTGAGTGGAAGCAACGCCTGAATGCCGACTACTTGACCCGTATGGTGTCTTCGCTGGATATCGGCGGTCAGTACGACACCGCGATCAACCGGGTTTTTTATCCGCGTATTGAAGCCGACCGCGCGCTCAGCAACGGGCGGATTCGCGAACTGTTGAATCGCGCCTTGCGCGCGGGCTTTGAGTATCACCGGTTCTGCGCGACTCTGCAGGGGCTGACGGCGACTGCACAAAGCGTATTCAAGACCGCGATGGCGGCCCGCACACCGCAAGACCTGTCGAACAACCAGCACCAGTTGCAGCTGTACGTGGTTCATCTGGTGGGCCACACGATGCAGCATGATCGCTATGTCGCAGGGATCGTGGTGGTGCATGACCGGCGCTCCGAACTGTGCCTGGTTTACTGGCCCGATGCGCCGTCGTCCCTGGTCCTGACCGAGTACGGCAGCCTGCAACGGGCCCATGCTGAATTGAACCGCATCGGCGCGTTACCGGATAACGTCAAGGCGCTGGCGCGGCAGGTCGCACCGGGCTGGGCATTCGAGGCGATCCCCCAGCCTGCGGAGGGCGGCGGTGCACACGTCCAGGCTGCAAAAACGCTTAAAGCCATACCGGCTTTTTTCATGGCGAAAGGGATCTGGCGCGGGATCGAGTTTGTTCGTTCATTCAGCATCAAGCACCTGGAGCCTGCGGCGGTGCTTGAGGAGATCGAAGCCCAAACCCTTGAGCAGATCGCCAGTGATCCGCAGGACTGGCTGGGGTTTGTGGCTACGCCCCACAGCAACGCCGAGGCGTTGCTCTACCACGCCAGCGTGCTGGATTTGCAACGGCGGACCCAAGCCGCCAGCCATTCCGGCAAGGCGTTGGCGAGCTATCGAACCCGCCGTCTGAGTGAGCAGGGCGACACCCGCGTGCGGGCGGTGGTGGGGTTTTTCTCGCCGTTGCACGGGATGTTCAATGACTTCTATGAGTTGCTGCGCGTATCGCGCAGTTATCACCGTTTCGGCGACCCCCACGATGCGGTCGATGTGGGTTTTATGAGCGCCTTTATGGCGATCGACCTGCTGCTGAACTTAATCCCCGGCCCGAAGAAGGTGGGCCGTGCCGGCGCAGGTATTGCGCGGCCGGTGCTGAGAGGGTTGCTGGGGCGCTTACATCGTTTGCGGATGACGGTACACAGCGGGGTTTCCCGCACGGCACCGTCCCCCGTGACCCAGTTGAAAGCCTTGGAACGGTTCAAAATCAAGGGGGTGCCGGAGGGCGCCATTGCGCTGAAAGGGCCGGGTGAGTCGGGCGTCTATGTGAAAAATGGTGAGCCCTTTGTGGCGGATGACACGCACTATTACCCCCTTTACCGGCGTGGGAACGAACCGGTATTTCGCCTGAAAAACACGCAGGCGCCGGGGCAAGACGAACTGATTTTGCACCTCCATCAGCCCAAGGAATGGTCACTCGGCGCGGACGCCCCGCAACCGGTGGCGGGCACAAGTTCCGGCGTGCTCAACCCATGGCGCGCGCCTGCGACGCCACCGCCGCCCGACTGGTGGCCCGCGACTGCACGGGTTGCTACGGAAGACGCCATTCGCCAGTCATCCACGACGTCGAGCTACTGGTCGAATTGGCGGACTTCACTTCAGAGCCCGGATGCGCCTTCTCTGGTTCCCGACGTGTTTCATATTGCGTCGGACACCCGAGGGTTTCCCCACAATGTCCTTCGGGTGGCCCCGCCGAATACCGGCGTGATGGACCCTATGAGCGGCTATTACAGGATGCTCCCTCAGGGTGATCAGGCGCCGTTGGACGGCATCGTGTTTATCCACAGGAATGAGCCAATGGTGTCATTGGCCAGTTTTGACATTGAGCGCTGGACCAGCGTGGATATTCTGGAGCAGCCTTTCCCGGTGACGCGTAGCCCTGCGGGTGAATGGCTGGTCCATGCGCCCCTGTTCGATAAGCCTTTGCCGGAGTATGTGGGCGCGGTGTTCCCCACCATGACGCTCTCCAGTCGACAGTTTACCGCCGCAAGGTTGATTGAGTTGGCAGGCCCATCCCGCCCGGCAACGGCCACGCATCTGCTCAATATCCGTGCGACGTTGGACAACTGGTCGCCTCCAGCCCCCGCGAGGGCGGGTCAGACGGATGATTTGCTGAGAATGCTGCGGTCCACCGAAAGGGGCAAAAGAACCTTTCACGTCGGTTTTGACGGCAAGGCACCGGGCTTCACTCGCGTCGATTTCAAGGTGACCGACTTGGACCCGGCGCTGCGATCCGGCGGCCGCGAGATGGGACCTCGGCGAGACATTGCACAGTGCGCGGCGATCAAGCGTGTGCTGGAACAACAGGGGTTCAGCGTCGAGGAGCTTTTGGTAAGGCACGGCAACAAGACCACCCGTGAATTATTCGTGACTCATCCTCTTTCCGGTTCAAACCGGGTGTACTACGTGTCCGTTCATTGGCTTGAGCTGGGGTCTATCAAGTTGGAACGCCGGCTGACGGATCGTTGGTTCAATATTGCGATCAGCAATAATCCGACGTCGGTGGCGTTTGCTGCCGTCAAGAGTGCGATGAACGACAAGCGCCTGTTTCGAATCGTAGCGGGCGTCCAATGGCCTACTGCAGGGGACGCCCTTCCGAGCGTCTATTTCGCCAAAGTGACCCCGTCCTAGCGGTTGATCAGCGACGCAACGCCAGCGGCCCCGAACAGCCCGGCACTGGTGCGGTTGAACCAGCTCTGGCCGTTGCCGCTGCGCAAATACCGCGCAGCACCGTGGGCGCCAAGACCGTAGGCGAGCTTGCACAGCAGGTCGAGTACGGTCCAGGTGGCGATCATGACGAGCAACTGCGGCAGAAACGGCCGGTCGCTGCTGAGGAACTGCGGCAGGAAGGCGGCGAAGAACAGGATGTCCTTCGGGTTGCTGGCGCCCAGCACAAACGCACGGCCAAACAAGGCGCGAAAACGCGGCGTGGCG
>NZ_JAKNRV010000173.1:0-10637 GCF_023072625.1 Pseudomonas emilianonis | reverse complement strand
ACCCGCCCCACCGCCGCCAAGCGCAGCGACGACGTCAGTGGCTGGGCCACCGACCTGGGTGTGCGCCTGCGCCTCGACCCGCAGTGGCAAGTGGGTGCGGCCTATTCGCGCGCCAGTGCCGAGTACGAGCAGAACGGCCTGCAGAGCAACCGCTCGAACTGGACCGGCACGCAGTCCCGCGTCCACCGTTTCGGCGAAGCGTTTCGCGGCGAGATGAACAACATGCAGTCCATGAGCCTGTTCGCTTCCTGGCAACTGCGCGAGGACTATGACGCCAGCCTGGTGTACCACAAGTTCTGGCGCGTCGACGGCAACAAGGCGGTGGGCAGCAACGGCATCGATGCCGTGCAGAACAACACCGACGACGTGACCGGCGCGATCCTGTCCAGCACCTCTCTGCCCCTTGAAGACGGCAAGAAAGACCTGGGCCAGGAGATGGACCTGGTCGTCACCAAGTACTTCAAGAAAGGCCTGCTGCCGGCCGCGCTCAGCCAGTCGATCGACGAACCGTCGGCGCTGGTGCGCTTTCGTGCCGGCGTGTTCAAACCGGGCGACGCCTATGGCAGCCAGGTCGACTCGTACATGCATCGCGCCTTTGTCGACGTGATCTGGAAGTTCTGATGGGAGCCCGCGCAATGATTGCTCACCCCTTCACAGGCAGATGCTTGCTGGTGACCGCGATGCTGATGGCCAGCGCCACAGCCGTCGCCGATACCGCGCAGCCGGTCAAGGCGCCGACCATCGCCAAAGAACTGCAACAGGCCAAGACCTACACCATTTCCAGCCCGCCGACCGCGCCGCTGGAAATGCCCAAGCCGGCCCTGCCGGACCTGTCGGGCTACACCGCTGCGGCGATGGAAAAAAAGATCGTGCGCAAGAAGCCCGGCAAAATCAGCATCCGCCGCATGATGCAGGAAGATGCGCTCAAGGACTTCATCGGCGGCGATAACAAGATGGCCGAGTGGGTGGTGCGCCAGCACGGCATTCCCCAGGCGATCTTTATCGACGACGGCTACATGAACCTCAAGGACCTGCTGGGCAAAGTGCCCAAGCAGTACCTCAGCGAAACCTCGCCGGGCGTGTTCCTCGCCAAGTTGCCGATCGTGGTCGGGCGCAAAGGCATCCTGGACATCGACAAGCAGACCAAAGAACTGCGCCTGTCCCAGGAAGCCGGTTCGTTCCTGATCAACGACGGCCAACTGTTTGTGCGCGATACCAAGATCACCGGCTGGAAAGAAAAGGCCAACGGCCCGGCGACCTTCCAGTCGCCCAATGAGTTCCGCCCGTTCCTGCTGGCCTGGGGCGGCACCGAGACCTACATCGCCAACACCAAAATGGCCAGTTTCGGTTACGCCAACAGTAAGTCGTATGGGGTGAGTATTTCCCAGTACACGCCGAACATGGCCAAGGTGCTCAAGCGCACTGAACCAACCGGCTGGATCATCGATTCCGAGTTCTCGGACATGTGGTACGGCTTCTACTGCTACGAGACCGAAGGCTTCGTGATCAAGGGCAACACCTACAAAGACAACATTGTCTACGGCATTGACCCCCACGACCGTTCCCACGGCCTGATCATCGCGGACAACACCGTCTACGGCACAAAGAAGAAGCACGGCATCATCATTTCCCGGGAAGTGAACGACAGCTTCATCTTTAACAACCGCAGCTACGACAACAAGCTCTCGGGCCTGGTGATCGACCGTAACAGCGTGAACAACCTGATCGCCGACAACGAGATCTACCGCAACCACACCGACGGTATCACGCTCTATGAGAGCGGCGACAACCTGCTGTGGGGCAACAAAGTGATCGCCAACCGTCGCCACGGCATCCGGATTCGTAACAGCGTCAACATCAAGCTGTACGAAAACACCTCGATGGCCAACGGCCTGACCGGTGTCTACGGCCACATCAAGGATCTGACCGACACCGACCGTGACATCGCCCTCGACCCGTTCGACGCCAAGGTCTCGCTGATCGTGGTCGGCGGTGAACTCGCCGGGAACGGCAGCGGGCCGCTGTCGATCGACTCGCCGTTGAGTATCGAGTTGTACCGCGTGTCGATGCTGGCGCCGACCAAATCCAGCGGCATCAGCTTCAACGGCATTCTTGGCGAGCGCCAGGAAGAAATTCTCGACCTGCTGGTACGCCAGCAGAAAGCCGTGCTGATCGACCCTGTCGAACGCCAGACCGAAATGCAGGACTGAGGATGACCCTTATGCACCCACACATGATCAAACTGCTGAGCCTCTCGGGTCTGACCCTCGGCCTGCTTGCGGCCAGCCAGGGCGTGCGCGCCGACGAAATCAAGGCGCCGACCTTCAGCGCCGAACCGTGCTGCAGCCTGTGCCCGGCGGCGCATGACGCGAAGAACTACACCACGCGCTATCAGCAGAACTTCACCACCCTGGTGCAAGCCCAGGGCGACTGGCTGTTCCGTACCCAGGAAGACCTGCGCACCGAATTCGACACCAGCCCCGCCGGCTACAAACGCATGCAACAACTGCACGATGCGTTCAAGGCCAAGGGCGTGGAACTGGTGGTGGTCTACCAGCCGACCCGTGGCCTGGTGAACCGCAACAAGCTCAACCCCGAGGAAAAAGCCAAGTTCGATTTCGACAAGGCCCTGGGCAACTACAAAACCATGCTCGGCCGTTTCGCCAAGATGGGCTACGTGGTGCCGGACCTGTCGCCGTTGACCAACGAGCAGCTCCCGGATGAATTGCCGGCCCACGACTTCTACTTCCGCGGCGACCAGCACTGGACCCCTTACGGCGCCCAGCGCACCGCGAAAATCGTCGGCGCCAAAGTGCGTGCGATGCCCGAGTTCGCCGAGATTCCCAAGCGTGAATTCGAGACCAAGCTGTCCGGGCGCATGGGCAAGACCGGCACCCTGCACAACATGGCCGGGCAACTCTGCGGCACCAGCTACGCGATCCAGTACATGGACCAGTTCACCACCGAGCCCAAGGGCGAAGCGGGCGACGGCGACCTGTTCGGCGATTCGGGCAACCCGCAGATCACCCTGGTCGGCACCAGCCACAGCGGCAAGAACTACAACTTCGCAGGCTTCCTTGAACAGGAAATCGGTGCCGACATCCTCAACGTCGCCTTCCCCGGCGGTGGCCTGGAAGGCTCGATGATCCAGTACCTGGGCAGCGACGAATTCCAGAAGAGTCCGCCGAAGATCTTGATCTGGGAGTTCTCGCCGCTGTACCGCCTCGACCAGGAAACCATCTATCGCCAGATGATGTCGTTGCTGGACAACGGCTGCGAAGGCAAGACCGCGCAGATGAGTGCCAGCGCCACCTTGAAACCCGGCAAGAACGAATTAATGGTCAACAGCTCGAACAAAGACCTGCGCAACGTCAACCATCAGGTCGATATCCGCTTCGCCGATCCGTCGGTGAAAACCTTGCAAGCCACCCTCTGGTACATGAATGGGCGCCACGAGGACATCAAGATCGAGAAACCCGAAACATCCGATACAGACGGGCGTTTCGCCTTTGAACTGCGCACCGACGAAGACTGGGCCTCGCAGAACTTGCTGGCCGTGGAAGTGCAGGGCCCCGAAGCGGGTGCTGCCGCGCAAAAAGTCGAAGCGAAAATTTGCACACGCAACGTATTCCCCGCAGGTGGTCAACAGACTGCCTCTACCGGGCAATGAGGTTACCTATGCAGAAGTTATTGATCCCTACCTTACTGGGCCTGGCGATGTTCGCTGGCTCCGTGAATGCCGCCGCGCCGCTGCGCCCGCCCCAGGGCTACTTTGCACCGATCGAGGCGTTCAAGACCGGCGACTTCAAGGACGGCTGCGACGCGATGCCGACGCCCTACACCGGCTCGCTGCAGTTTCGCAGCAAGTACGAAGGTTCGGACAAGGCGCGCTCCACGCTGAACGTGCAGTCGGAAAAAGCCTTCCGCGACAGCACCGCCGACATCACCACGCTGGAAAAAGACACCAGCAAGCGCGTGATGCAGTTCATGCGCGACGGTCGCCCGGAACAGTTGGAATGCACGCTCAATTGGCTGACCAGTTGGGCCAAGGCGGATGCGTTGATGTCCAAGGACTTCAACCACACCGGCAAGTCCATGCGCAAATGGGCGCTGGGCAGCATGGCCTCGGCCTATGTACGCCTGAAGTTTTCCGACTCGCACCCGCTGGCCAACCACCAGCAGGAGTCGCAACTGATCGAAGCCTGGTTCAGCAGAATGGCCGATCAGGTGGTGAGCGACTGGGACAACCTGCCGTTGGAAAAAACCAACAACCACTCCTACTGGGCCGCCTGGTCGGTGATGGCGACGTCCATCGCGACCAACCGTCGCGACCTGTTTGATTGGTCGGTGAAGGAATACAAGGTCGGCGTCAACCAGATCGACGACCAAGGCTTCCTGCCGAACGAATTGAAGCGTCAGCAGCGCGCCCTGTCGTACCACAACTACGCCCTGCCACCACTGTCGATGATCGCCAGTTTTGCCCTGGTCAACGGGGTGGACCTGCGCCAGGAAAACAACGGCGCGCTCAAACGCCTGGGCGACAAGGTGCTGGCCGGGGTCAAAGACCCGCAGATCTTCGAGCAGAAGAACGGCAAAGAGCAGGACATGAAGGACCTCAAGGAAGACATGAAATTTGCCTGGCTTGAGCCGTTCTGCAGCCTCTACACCTGCGCGCCAGATGTGCTCGAGCGCAAACATGGGATGCAGCCGTTCAAGACCTTCCGCCTCGGGGGTGACCTGACCAAGGTCTACGACCCGACGCACGAAAAAGGCAACAAAAGCAACTGACGAAACTCAGTTAAAAATGTGGGAGGGGGCTTGCCCCCGATGGCGGTGTAACAGTCGCCATCTGTGTTGAATGACACACCGCTATCGGGGGCAAGCCCCCTCCCACATTTGAAGCCGGTTTCGACAGTGAGATTGCAATACAACCTCCTCCCGGATTCGTGGGGGGGTTTGGGGGGGCTCCGGCCCTTGACTGTTGGTTAAACGTGGAGAGATCGGGATGGTTTTCTCGTCCAATGTGTTCCTGTTTCTGTTCTTGCCGATCTTTCTCGGCTTGTACTACTTGAGCGGGCAACGCTATCGCAATCTGCTGCTGCTGCTGGCCAGCTACGTGTTCTACGCCTGGTGGCGAGTGGACTTCCTGGCGCTGTTCGCCGCCGTCACGCTGTGGAACTACTGGATCGGCCTCAAGGTCGGTGCGGCCGGCGTGCGTACCAAGCCGGCCCAACGCTGGCTGCTGCTGGGCGTGGTGCTCGACCTGTGCATCCTCGGCTACTTCAAGTACGCCAACTTCGGCGTCGACAGCATCAACGTGATGATGAAGTCAGCGGGCCTGGAGCCGTTCATCCTCACCCACGTGCTGTTGCCGATCGGGATCTCGTTCTACATCTTCGAGTCCATCAGCTACATCATCGACGTGTATCGCGGCGACACCCCGGCCACGCGCAACCTCATCGACTTCGCGGCGTTCGTGGCGATCTTCCCGCACTTGATCGCCGGCCCCGTCCTGCGTTTTCGCGACCTGGCCGACCAGTTCAACAACCGCACCCACACCCTCGACAAGTTCTCCGAGGGCTGTACGCGGTTCATGCAAGGTTTCATCAAGAAGGTGTTTATCGCCGACACCCTGGCGGTGGTGGCCGACCATTGTTTCGCCCTGCAAAACCCCACCACCGGCGATGCCTGGCTCGGTGCGCTGGCTTACACCGCGCAGTTGTACTTCGACTTCTCCGGCTACAGCGACATGGCCATCGGCCTGGGCTTGATGATGGGTTTCCGCTTCATGGAAAACTTCAAGCAGCCGTACATCAGCCAGTCGATCACCGAGTTCTGGCGGCGCTGGCACATCAGCCTGTCGACCTGGCTGCGTGACTACCTCTACATCACCCTGGGCGGCAACCGTAAAGGCACGCTGACCACCTACCGCAACCTGTTCCTGACCATGCTGCTCGGTGGCCTGTGGCACGGTGCGAACATCACTTACATCGTGTGGGGCGCCTGGCACGGCATGTGGCTGGCAATCGAGAAAGCCATCGGCCTCAACACCTCGCCGCGCAGCTTCAACCCGGTGCGCTGGGCCTTCACTTTCCTGCTGGTGGTGATGGGCTGGGTGATCTTCCGTTCCGAAAACCTGCACGTCGCCGGCCGTATGTACGGCGCGATGTTCAGCTTTGGCGAGTGGTCGCTGTCGGAACTCAACCGCGCCAACCTCACCGGCCTGCAAGTGGCAACCCTGGTGGTGGCCTACGCAACCCTGGCGTTCTTTGGCCTGCGCGACTTCTACCGCAACCGCCCTGCCGAGAAAACCAAGCCGGCCGACCCGAGCCTGATCAAGGCAGTGCCTGGCGACGACCCCGGCAGCATCCACCAGCCAGGTTTCACCGTCGGTAAAGACGCCGCCGTTCAACCGGCCTACTGGACCGCTGACTGGCCACGCTACGCCATGCGCGCAGCGGTGCTGCTGCTGTTCGTGGCGTCGATTCTCAAACTGTCGGCGCAGAGTTTCTCGCCGTTCCTTTACTTCCAATTCTGAGGGAGCCGACCATGACCCGTTCATTTCGCGTCCTCTATATCGGCCTGTTCCTGGTGGTGCTGCTCGCCCTGGGCGCGTGGTCGATGCGCAGTTTCTTCGGCTTCAGCACCAATGCCGACGCCACCGTGCTCAATGGTCGCTGGAGCAAAGCCGTCGAGACCCACTACGACGACCAGTTCCCGATCAAGCGCATCGGTACCAACCTGTGGGCGGCGCTGGACTACAAGCTGTTCAATGAAGGCCGCCCTGGCGTAGTGCTGGGTCGCGATCACTGGCTGTACAGCGACGAGGAGTTCAACCCCGCCGTCAACGAAGACCAGAACCTGGAGGGCAACTACGCCCTGGTCGAAGGCGTGCGCCAGAAGCTCAAGGCCCAAGGCATTCAACTGGTGATGGCGATCATTCCGGCCAAGGTACGCCTGTATCCGGAGCACCTCGGTGAGGTGAAACCGGCGAGCATCCACGCCAACCTGTACCAGGACTTCCACGCCCGTGTCGCCGCCGACAAGATCCTCGCCCCCGACCTACTTGGCCCGTTGCAACAGGCCAAGCTCGGCGGCCAGCAAGTGTTCCTGCGCACCGACACCCACTGGACCCCGGACGGTGCCGAAATCGCCGCCAAGCAACTGGCCAAGGCGATTGCCGCCAAGACCCCACTGAGCGGCGAGCCGCAGCGCTTTGTCACCGAGGCCGAGACAACCGCCCCGCACAGTGGCGACCTGCGTCTGTTCCTGCCGCTGGACCCGCTGTTCGAAAACCTGATGCCGCCCAAGGAGCCGCTGGAAAAACGCGTCACGCGCCTGGCCGAAACCAAAGGCGACGACGCGCTGTTCAGCGACAGCGAAACCCCGGTGGCACTGGTCGGCACCAGCTACAGCGCCAACCCCAACTGGAACTTCGTCGGCGCGCTCAAGCAAGCCCTGGGCAGCGATGTCATCAACTACTCCGAAGACGGCCACGGCCCGATCCTGCCGATG
Organism: Pseudomonas emilianonis; assembly: GCF_023072625.1. Taxonomy (NCBI): domain Bacteria; kingdom Pseudomonadati; phylum Pseudomonadota; class Gammaproteobacteria; order Pseudomonadales; family Pseudomonadaceae; genus Pseudomonas; species Pseudomonas emilianonis. The sequence continues at coordinate 3,122 of NZ_JAKNRV010000173.1, read as the reverse complement.
CTCAGCTACCTCAAAAGCGAAGACTTCAAGAACAGCCCGCCGCAGGTGCTGATCTGGGAGTTTCCTGAACGTTATCTGCCCGTGAACAACGAAATCGGCGATGCCGACCCGCAGTGGGTTGCGCAACTTAAACAAGCCGGTACGCGCCAACAGAACATGGCACTGAACACCCCAGCTAAACACCCAAAATCCGAGACGCCCGACCGGGCGCAAAACTGAAAGAGAGGTAACTCACATGACTTTCACTACTACTCCGCGTCGTCTCGCCAAGACTCTGGCCCTGGCTGCCGGCATGAGCCTGGTATCGATGTCCGCCTTCGCCGGTGACGCGGCCTTGTACGGCCCTGTCGCACCGAAAGGCTCCAGCTTCGTGCGTGTCTACAACGCCGCCAACCAGGAAGTCAGCGCCACCGTCGGCAGCACCAACCTGAGCGAAGTGGCCCCACTGGCCAGCAGCGACTTCAGCTTTATGCCCGGCGGCGACTACAGCGCCAAGGTCGGCAGCCAGTCCGTGTCAGTGAAACTTGCCGCCGACCACTACTACACCCTGGTCAACAACAGCAGCGGTCAGCCCCAACTGATCGAAGAGCCGCCGTTCAAGAACAAACAGAAATCCCTGGTGCGCGTGCAGAACCTCAGCGACAGGGCCCTGACCCTGAAAACCGCTGACGGCAAGACCGACGTGGTCAAGGCTGTGGCCGCCAAGAGCCGTGGCGAACGTGAAATCAACCCAGTGAAAGTCAGCCTGGCGCTGTACGACGGCGACAAGAAAGTCGGCGACGTGAAGCCGGTAGCCCTGGAGCGCGGTGAAGCAGCGGTGCTGTACGTCACCGGCTCCGGCAGCAGCCTGTCGCCAGTGTGGGTCAAGCGCCCCGTGTCGACCCGCTGATCAAATTTTCGAATTGACCCCTGCCCCTGTGGGAGCAGGGTGTCAGTCCGGCCCGAGACAAAAACAAGAGTGAAACGACAAACCTTCGTAGCTCTGACCCAAATCGATTCAAGGAGAAACAGCATGATCCCAGTAATCCTTTCCGGTGGTAGCGGCTCACGTCTTTGGCCGCTTTCCCGTAAACAGTTTCCTAAACAGTTCCTGGCCCTGACCGGCGAGCACACGCTGTTCCAGCAAACCCTGGAGCGCCTGGTATTCGATGGCATGGAAACCCCCATCGTGGTCTGCAACAAAGACCATCGCTTCATCGTCAACGAGCAACTGAGCGTGCGCAAGCTGGAAACCCAGCGCATCCTGATGGAGCCCTTCGGCCGCAACACCGCGCCGGCCGTGGCGCTGACCGCGATGATGCTGGTCAATGAAGGCCGCGACGAGCTGATGCTGGTGCTGCCCGCCGACCACGTGATCGACGACCAGAAAGCCCTGCAACGCGCCCTGGCCCTGGCCACCGTGGCCGCCGAGCGCGGCGAGATGGTGCTGTTCGGCGTACCGGCGACCCGTCCGGAAACCGGTTATGGCTACATCAAATCCACCAACGACTCGCTGTTGCCCGAAGGCGTGAGCCGCGTGCAACAGTTCGTGGAAAAACCCGATGAAAAACGCGCCGTCGAGTTCGTCAAAAGCGGCGGTTATTTCTGGAACAGCGGCATGTTCCTGTTCCGCGCCAGCCGCTTCCTCGAAGAGCTGAAAAAGCACGATCCGGACATCTACGACACCTGCGTACTGACCCTCGAACGCAGCGAGCAAGACGCCGATACCGTGATTTTTGACGAAGCCACCTTCGCCTGCTGCCCGGACAATTCCATCGACTACGCCGTGATGGAAAAAACCCAACGCGCCTGCGTGGTGCCGCTGAGCGCGGGCTGGAGCGACGTCGGCTGCTGGGCGTCGCTGTGGGCGGTCAACGATAAAGACGTCAACGGCAACGTCACCAAGGGCGACGTGGTGATCCAGGACAGCAAGAACTGCATGATCCACGGCAACGGCAAGCTGGTGTCGGTGATCGGCCTGGAAAACATCGTGGTGGTGGAAACCAAGGACGCGATGATGATTGCCCACAAGGACAAGGTCCAGGGCGTCAAGCAGATGGTCAACACCCTCAACGAACAGGGCCGCAGCGAAACCCAGAACCACTGCGAAGTCTACCGTCCGTGGGGCTCCTACGACTCGGTCGACATGGGCGGGCGTTTCCAGGTCAAGCACATCTCGGTCAAGCCGGGCGCGTGCCTGTCGCTGCAAATGCACCACCACCGCGCCGAACACTGGATCGTGGTCAGCGGCACCGCCGAAGTCACCTGTGACGAGAACGTGTTCCTGCTCTGCGAGAACCAGTCCACCTACATCCCGATTGCCTCGGTACACCGCCTGCGCAACCCAGGCAAGATCCCGTTGGAGATCATTGAAGTGCAATCGGGCAGCTATTTGGGTGAGGACGATATCGAGCGGTTTGAAGATATCTACGGTCGCTCGACCCCGATTGAGCGTGGTGTGTCGGTGAAAACGATCGCGCAGTAATACAGTCGTAAAAGAAGCCCTCGCCCAGGTCATTGCGTCCCCTATCCGCAGTGGCTTGGGTGGGGGCTTTTTGTTTTGGGGGGTGTGGTGATGCTGAGGGCCTCATCGGGGGCAAGCCCCCTCCCACATTCGGACCGAGTACATCATTTGGAATGCGGTCGAAGGTGGGAGGGGGCTTGCCCCCGATGGCGTCAGCCCAGCCACCCCACACCTCAAGGTAGCCAATCCCACCTACGCTTAAGTTAGGATGCTCGTTCCCTATTCGAGGTGGTCTCCATGTTTTTCGGCGTTCTACTGATCATCACCTGGCTGGTCCTGTTGCTGCGCTACCCAGCCAAGGCGCTGCCGGTGTCGCTGGCCGCTGCAGTCGGCCTGGGCCTGGTCGCGGTGTGGGTGGTGTGGCTGGACAATCGCGAAGCGTCGCAACTGGCACGCCTGGAGCTGCGCATCACCTACGCCCCACAGGACTGTCCCGCCGATCGCCCACTGAAACTGACCCTGAACAACGGCAACGACGTACCGCTGACCGAACTGCGCTCGCTGATCGCAACCATCACCACGTTGCCGCTGGCGATCAGGTCGACCTGGCCGGCCAGGTAGGCGGCGATGGTCGAGTTGTTGTCTTCGAAGCGTTTGATCGTGGCTTCCTTGGGCGCGA
>NZ_JAKNRV010000172.1:0-10669 GCF_023072625.1 Pseudomonas emilianonis | reverse complement strand
TGGAAGACCAAGAGAAGGTCGAGGCGGAACAGGCGGAGCTGATCAAGCTGCGCGCGGAGAAGGAGGCGCAGGAGCAGAAAGACCGCGAAACACGCATCGCACAGGAAGCGGCTGACAAGGCTCGTATCGAGGCCGAGCAGAAGGCGCAGCGCGACCGGGATGCAGAAGCGCAGCGGGTAGCGGACGAGAAAGCCGCCGCCGAAAAGCGCGAGAACGACCTGAAGCTGGCCGCCGCCGAGTCGGAGCGCAAGGCAGAGCAGTCCAGGCGCGAGCAGATCGAATCCGAGCAGCGGGCCGAGCGTGAGCGCTTGCAAGGTATCGAAGACCAGAAAAAAGCCGTTGAGCAGGCTCGCCTGGACGAGAAGGCCCGCGCTGATGCAGCAGCAGACGAAATCCTGCGCCAGTCAGCAGCCCGCGAGGCCGACAAGGCTCACCAAGGAAAGATCAATCGCGCCGCGCTGGAAGCATTCATTGCTGCCGGTATGCCAGAGGCTTGCGCCAAGCAGGCGGTCACGCTGATCGCCCAACGCAAGATCCCATCCGTATCCATCGCCTACTGAGGCAACCATGAGTACATCTCCAAAACTGGCCGCGCAGTTCGACTGGATGATGGTCGGCGCCTTCTCGCCTGATCGATTCACCGGCGAACAGCGCAAAGAGTACAAAGACGAAGCCCGCCGCATCCAGCGGCAGTGGGATAACCAACCAAACTGAGGTAGCCGCCATGGCAACCGTAACGCTCATCCTGGGCAAATCAGGTAGCGGCAAGAGTGCATCGCTGCGCAATCTGCCTCCCGCCTCGGTTGCCCTGATCCAAGTGATCCCAAAGCCGTTGCCGTTTAAGGGTGCCAAGGCCTGGAAGCCATACGTGACGGACGATTGGCAGAAGGTCATAGGCCGATGCGTCCAAGCCACGAAACACGACCGCAAGATCATCGTGATCGACGACTTCCAGTACATCCTTGCAAACGAGTTCATGCGCAGGAGCGAGGAAAAGGGGTTCGACAAGTTCACTGAGATCGGCCGGCACACCTGGAACATCTTCGAAGCTCTCCTGCGCCTGCCTGGCGATGTCCGCGTCTACATCCTGAGTCACACCGAGGAAACGGATGCCGGCCAGATCAAGATGAAGACGATCGGCAAGATGCTAGACGAGAAGATCACCCTGGAAGGGATGGTAACCATCGTCCTGCGGGCCGTTGTTCAAGACGGCCAGCACCTATTCAGCACTCGCAATAACGGCGCAGATACGACCAAGGCACCGATGGGCATGTTCGACGACAACTTCATTGAAAACGACCTTGCCGCAGTCGATGCGGCGATTGTCGAGTACTACGACATCAAGCCAACCGAGGCCATCCAGGCCGCATAAGGAAAACCCATAATGTTCAATCTAGACGCAAATGCGGCGCGCTCTGCCGACAACAAATCGGCATTCATCGACGAGGCAGGGAAGTATATCGGCGCTTTCAATCGCGCCGAGTACATGGAAAAGGCCGATACCGGGTCAACTGGTATCGGCTTCACTTTCAAGTCCAGAGACAGCGCTGAGGCTCAGTTCTACCTAAACCTGTCCTACCAGCATGGCAAGCGTAACGAAGGCGGTCACGCGCTGCTTAACGCGATCATGGCATGCATGCAGCTTCGCACCGTGGCTTCCCCAAAGCCGATGGAGGTCGAGAAGTGGGACAAAGATGCCGGTGCGCGCGTGAAGGTAACTGTCCCGAGTTTCGCCGAGTTCATCGGCAAGCCGATTGGCCTGCTGCTGCAAATGGAAATCGAAAAGAACAGTACGACCGGCATGGAGCGCCCCGTAATCTTCGCACCGTTCAGCGCAGAGTCAGAAAAGACTGCATCTGAGATCCTGGACCCGCGCTGCACTACACCGGCCAAGCTCGAAAAAATGGTCCAGCAGATCGCAAAGAAGCCAGTCGTTGATCGGCGGCCAAAGGGCAGCCAGGGCCAGGCCTACTCGGCAGATAACCACGGGACTGATGATCAGCCACCGCAAGACTGGGATGACATCCCTTTTGATTGATCGCATCAAGAACTGACTTAGGGGCGCTGATTAGCGCCTCTTTTCTTTCTAGCTAGAAATGAGGTCGTCATGTATGTCAGCAACCACCTAAGCCTGGTCGAGCAGCACCGCCAGGACGCCTACTCAATATCGGAGCGTACCGCGCAGTTCCTGGCCGCAGGCGGTGCCGTAGCGCACTTGCCAAGCCCGCCGCGCAACCCGCTACCGCCGAAGCGTTCCGCGAAGATCGATCCCGACACCATCCTCAAGCGCCGCAAGCCTCCGATTTCAAGGGCCGAGCGCAACGCGCTGCGCAAACTCGCGGAGGCCTTATGAGCAAGCGCAAGCCGCATAACCTCAAGGCACGCATTGACCGGTCATGCCGCTCACTGCTGGCATCCAACCACGTCGCTGTGGTCAACATAGACCCCAGCGGCCGCCAGGGCATGATCAATTACAAGTCGCTGAAGAATATCGCGCCGGGGAAGATTGGCCAGGCCGTCTGCGGCATTCCCCACCGGTGGACGATCTACCTCAGCGCGCTTTGCATCGACGCCCGCGGCGACCGCTACAGCAAGTCGGTGGAGGTGGCACCCGATGGCGTCTACCTCTCCGACCACCTGGAAGACGTGATCGAGCATTACTACAAGAAGCTGCGCGACGAGGCCAATCAAGGCCAGATAGTGGCTTCGGGCTGGATCGCCATTCCTGAAGCGATGTCGCTGGATGAGGCGCACGCTGCGCGGATCTTCGAAGCGGTCGGCGCCTGGCACCAGGTGAAGGTCGATTCATGCGCCGCATAGCCCGCCCCCAGCAACGCAAACGTCAAACCTGGCTCGCACTGCCGGCCAGCGGAATAGAAGAGGTAGGCCATGGCGGTGACCCAGGAAGAACGAACAGCCAGGCTGGCCGAGAAGCGGCAGGAACTGGGCGAGCAGGAGTTGCGGCACACGGTCCCGTATGGCACCCGGCAGATGCTCGACGAGCTGATGCTTTGGCATGAGATCAAGGAGGTCAGTGAGGTCGTGCAAATGCTGGTGCTGAATGGCCGGGCCGAGGATCTGCCTCCGGCGCCGCCGAAGGTCAAAGGCCCGTCCGACATCATCCGACACTACTTCCGCCAGGGAATGCGTGACCGGCTGGCAGCGCTCACCGCGGAACTTGGCGAGACAAAAGACCGGGCGACCATATGGCGACTGATCGCATATGCCCACTCGTTGGGTGCGGAGAAGTCCGCCCCTCTATTCGAAATTAAGCCCCACGGCTACGAGATAACAGAAAACGTGGCGCGCAAATTACGGCAAGCAGGTTTTGCCGAATCGCTCCAAATGAACGCCGAAGACGACGGCGACGAATAACCCACCCTACTCGCTGCATCCGGTAACCCGGAGGGCGGCGCCTGACTGGAGATACACCGTGGAAATCACATACGGCTCAGTTTGCTCCGGCATCGAGGCGGCTACGCAAGGGTGGCACCCGCTAGGCATGCGCGCCGCCTGGTTCGCCGAGATTGAGCCGTTCCCCTCGGCGGTCCTGGCCCACCACTACCCCGACGTGCCGAACCACGGTGACATGACCAAGCTGGCAGCCCTGGTGCTGGCCGGCAAGATCCCGGCGCCGGACGTGCTGGTCGGCGGCACCCCGTGCCAAGCCTTTTCTGTCGCCGGTATGCGCGAAGGCCTCACCGACCCGCGCGGCGCCCTCACCATCAAATACGTGGAGCTTGCAGATGCAGTTGACTATGTTCGAGCCATCAACGGCAAACCCGCCAGCGTCATCGTCTGGGAGAACGTCCCCGGCGTCCTCAGCGACAAAGGGAACGCCTTCGGATGCTTTCTTGGCGCGCTTGCTGGGGAAGACTGCGAGCTGCAGCCTCCAGGGAAAAAATGGCAGGACGCTGGTTGTGTGTATGGACCCAAAAGAACAATCGCGTGGCGGGTCCTGGACGCCCAATATTTCGGCCTGGCCCAACGACGCCGTCGTGTGTTCGTTGTCGCAAGTGCTCGAGACGGGTTCGATCCCGCCGAGGTACTTTTTGAGCGCGAAGGCGTGCGCCGGGATACTGCGCCGCGCCGAGGCGAGAAAGCGGACGCTCCCGCCGGCACTCTTAGAAGCACTGACGGTGGTAGCGATGTCGACCACGCAGTAGCTGGCCATCTTCATTCAACCGCGTTTGGAGGCGGCGCCAACTGTGAACAGACCGAGGTAGCAACTGCTCTCAGCGCGCATCCTGGCGGCACACGGATGGATGCTGAAACCGAGACCTTCATAGTCTCAGCGCCTCTCACCACAAACCCATACGGCGACCACGAGAGTCGGGAAAGTCTTCTTGTCGTGGTGGGCACATTGCAAGCGAACGGGAAAGCGGCCGGAAGCGCAACCAATCAGGATGCCGAGCAGGGCCTGCTGGTGGTTCACGGCACACAAGACCCTGGTGTCAGCGACAAGCTCGCCTTTTCCCTGGGCAGGAACAACGGCCAGGAAAACGCGGTACTGGCTTTCTCCTGCAAGGATCACGGCGCTGACGCCGGAGAGATCGCCCCTACCCTGCGCGCAATGAATCATTCAGGCAGCCACGCAAACGCCGGCGGCCAGGTGGCCGTGTGCATCACCGGCGATATAACCCATACGTTGAAGGCCGACGGCTTCGACGGCAGCGAAGACGGCACTGGCCGTGGCCAGCCGATTGTGGCTGCATTCGCCGAGAACTCACGGGCCGAATTGCGCTACGAGGGTGGAGACGGCGGCATCACTGGAGCCCTGAGCGGTGGCGGCGGCAAAGCAGGTCAGGGAATGCCGTCAGCTCAGGTTGGTTCATCCGCCCGCCGCCTCATTCCACTCGAGTGCGAGCGCCTTCAGGGCTTCCCCGACGACTACACGCGCATCCCTTGGCGCGGAAGGGTTTTGGGTTTGTGCCCGGACGGCCCCCGCTACAAAGCGATCGGCAATTCCAAGGCCGTCACCGTGGTTCGCTGGATCGGCCGGCGCCTTCTGCAACAACTCTGAACTCCCCCACTCCACCGCCCGGGCGTGTCCCGGCAAGGACTTCCCATGCCTACAGAAAACCAAAACGCTGACCCGGCAACGAGCCTAGCCGCCGGTCACGATCTCAATCAATGGAAACTGGTTCCGGTTGAACCGACCGAAACCATGGTGATAAACGGCTTCGAGTCGGCGCCTAACGAGTGCTTTTCCGATGAAGACGTCTGGGATCAGTACCAAGATATGAGCGGCTGCCAGCAAGCGGCGTTCCGCGCGAAACAGTGCTGGGCCGCCATGCTCGCCGCCGCCCCCGCTCCAGACACACATATTGCCGCGCCGGAAGAATCCGCCGGCGTGGACTTCGGAATCGACGGGCGATCGGTGCGCGTCTCGCAGGAGGCTTACTCGATCTTCCTGGCGCGCGAAGCGGCCGGACGGGAAAAGATCGCGGCCCTGCAACAGCGCCTGACCGCAGCGGATGAGCGGGCGGATGTGCTGGAGGGGTTGGTCGGCGAGGTGCTGGATGCTGTAGGGCGTGAGCCGCTGGACTTAGACGCTGTTCTGAGGTTACGCGCCCGAATGCGCGCCGCACTCAAGCCGGCAGAGGGTGTTGGCGATGACACCACCCTTGAAGAAGATCGCGAGGACTTTAAAAAGGTATTCGTTCGAATCAATACCAAACAGGGCCAGAGCATCAGCTTGGCTGACATGATCGCCCGTTACGAGAAGAAGCCATGAAAGCCCAACTCCCCGCCTAATGCTGGTGCCTGCTGGCACTGGCACAACTAATTTGCTGAGGTATTTATGAGTGAGTTCAAACGAGAGGTTCGTTATACGGTCATCAAGCACAACCAATTGACCGAAAGCCAAATGCAATATCTGAAAAACTGCATATTCGGTGAAGGCATACCGACTGTCGAGGCGGTGGTAGTTGAGTCCGATTGGCCTGAATTTGAGCCTGTTTGGAAGATGATCGAGGATCGAGTATCCGGCGCCCCAGTGGAGGGTGGAAAAGCTGAATACGATGCGCTGGCTCAAGCCATGACCACCAACCAAACGATTGACGGCGTGCCGCGTGAGCTGCTGGAGCGAATCGCTGAAGCATTGAATTACTCCGATCCGTACTCATTGGAAGGCGAGCTGCGCGCCCTGCTGGATGCGCCCGCTGGTATTGACTGGAAAACCGCTCACGATACGGTTCTTGCGCACCACCGCGAAACCTTTGCCGAACACATAGCCGAAATTGAAGAACTCAAAGCCGCCCAGCCCCAGGGCGAGCCGGTGGCATGGATGGACCCGCGCTCACCTGAGATGCACGCGACCATTTCCAATGAGGTAAAACAGCACAACCTGAAATTCGGCGGAGCGCCATCGGCTGCTGTGAATGGTTATTCGATCCCACTCTACGCCGAGCAGCCCGCGCCGGTAGCGGTGGTGCTGCCTGAGCGCCGTGAGCCTACCCAGGACAATCCGTACTTGAGCGATGCTGATCACGAGTGGAATTCCTTCCGCGACGAGCTGAAACGCCTCAACCCCTCTCTGTAACCCCTCCCCCTTCAAAGTCAGCCGCTATAGCGGCAAGGAACCAGCATGCCCCTGAATCGCAATGAGGTTCGGGCTCTGTTCGAGAGCGCGAAGCTCGACTACACGGTGCTCACCCCAAAAAACATGCAGCGCCTGCGCACGCTGATCAATGACCAGATGAAGGCAAGCGGATGCTTCAAAGACACTTTCCGCTGCCGCCAGCGCGCAACCATCAGAGACGGTTATGCAGAGCTTCGATGTAAGGCCTTTTACTTTGAGTCAAGGGAGGCGGTGACATTCAACAGTGATGGGTTCATCGGCTTTGCAGGATGGGCCGACGAGAAGAGCGTTCAACCGGTGCTGGCTGGCTTCAAAGAATGGATCAAGAGGCTTACGCCATGATCGCCACCCTCCGGTTCGCCTACGTCTTCATCTACAGGATGCCATGGTAATGGCGTGCTACCGGATCTACGACAAGAACCGAAAGCCCACCGGCCACCTATGTGGTGACCTTGGCCCGCACTGCGCTGAATGCGGTGACGTTGGAACACAGCTTTGTGATTACCCGGTTGGCGACGGAAAGACCTGCGACAGACCGGTCTGTGAGTTCCACGCCACCGAGGTCGCGCCGAACGTCGACTACTGCCCAGCACACCATGCCGAATGGAAAGCCTTCCGTGATGCCGGTGGCGTGAAGCGCGAACTCGAAAACGTCGTCCCGTTCAAGGGCGCCTAACCCCAATCCCCCTACATGCCTGCCGGTGAGCGGCGGGCGAGGAATTCCCATGTCAGCAGTTCAGCGTTTCCACGAAGCAGCCAACGACGCACTGGTCAAACTCAGCGGGTACTGCCTGCCGGGCGTCAAGTTGGCCCTGGTAATTGTCACCCCGGGCGAGCCAGAGCGTGACATCGTCCTTGAAGATCAGGGTCTCGATAAAAACGAGGTGGTCAGCGCACTGCGCCGGCGCGGGCTGAGCATCGACGGCGACAACGCCTACAAGCGCGATCTGTGCGACACGATTTTCGGGGCTCTTGCCTTCGGCGCCCAAAACACCAACCCGCCGCCGGCAGATCACTGGGGCCAGCGCTTCTGGGATATCGCCCGGGAGGAGCGTGCGATGCAGGAAGAGCTGCTCGAAAGCCTATCCAACTTGGTAGGCCTGGCGAAACTCGGCGCAGCCAGGCTCGATAAGTACCGCGCAGCCCTTGCCCACGCCGAAGCAGTAATCGCCAAAGCCACCCGCTAACCCACCTTCTGCCGCCCAGCGCGGCAAGTACACCAAATGACCATCAATTCAGCACGGCCCGGAATGGGCTGTGGGAGCGAGCTATGAGCGGGCCAGTCAGATACAAGACCGTCGAGCAATTCTCGCGAGAGTCTGGCTATACACCGGATGCCATCCGAACCAAAATCCGTGACGGCATTTGGCCGAAGCACGCCGTCTGGAAGAAAGCGCCGGACGGTCGGGTACTTATAGATGTTGAGGGGTATTACTCATGGGTAGAGATGGGGGAGGCGTCCGCGCCGCGTCTGCAAGTAGTATCGAGATCACATTCCAATACCAAGGCGTCCGGTGCCGGGAGAGGGTCCAACTCAAGCCCACCACCGCTAACCTGAAAAAGGCCGAGCTACATAAGGCCGCAATTGAACACGCCATCCTCGGCGGCACATTTGATTACGCCAAGACATTCCCAAATTCAAAGAAGGCCCTGGCTTTCAAAACGCCGGAGGATCGGCAGAATCTGGGGGTTTACCTGCTTGAGTGGCTGGATAAGAAAAAGGCTCAACTCAAATCCAGCACGGCCGAGCACTACCGGGAGATGATCGCAGGGCGGCTGATCCCGATGTTCGGCCACCTTTCATTGGGAGAGCTTTCCCGAAAGCACGTCAGGGACCGGCTCTCGCAGTACAAGGTTGGCAACAAGACGATGACCAACCTGCAGAGCTGCTTGCGGTCGTCTCTTGATGATGCGGTAGAAGACGAGATCTTGGAGATCAACCCGATGGTCGGGTGGAACTACAAAAACCGGGAAGAGCTCAAGGAGGACGATGATGTCGATCCGTTCACCGTCGAAGAACAGGAAGCTCTTCTGGCTGCGACACCACGTGATCAGCGCGCGCAGATGATCTTCTCGTTCTGGACAGGCCTTCGCCCGAGCGAGCTTATTGCTTTGGAGTGGGGGGATGTCGATTGGATTGGCGGATCGGTTCGCATTGTTCGCGCCAAAACGCGAGCGGCGAATTCGCCGGAGACACCGAAAACCGCGAGCGGCCGTCGGACGGTGAAATTGCTGAAGCCTGCCCTGGATGCACTGACCCAGCAGAAGGCTCTGACATTTTTGGCGGGGGGAAGGATATTTTTGAACCCGCATAGTGGCGAGCCATGGGAAGAGTCGGGCCGCATTCGAAAGTTGCTATGGCTTCCAGCGATGAAGAAGTCAGGAGTCCGCTACCGCAGACCGTACCAAACTCGCCATACCTACGCGTCAATGATGCTTTCTGCCGGAGAGCATCCGATGTGGGTGGCGAGTCAGATGGGGCACAAAGATTGGACCATGATCGCAAGGATTTATGGTCGCTGGATGCCTTCGGCGGACACCGGGGCAGGCAGCAAGGCAGAGGCTCTTTTCGGAGCTAATGCCAAGGTTATGACAACATCACCTCTACAGGCCGCAATTTACGCGACTGCGACCAAGGATACTAAAGTGGCATCTAATGTCACTGGCTGTTACCACTGATCACTCTAGACTCAAATAAGCTCCCCGCCGAACAACTGTTCGACGGCATAACAATCAAAGGGCCCGCTGCCGTGGAAAACATCAAGCGATTCAATAGCTTCGCCGAGTTTTACCCGTACTACCTGAAGGAACATGGCAACAGCACCTGCCGGCGCCTGCACTTTATCGGCACCACGCTGGTGATTGGGCTTTTGGCGTATGCCCTGGGCAAAGGCGCTCTCGGCCTGCTGCTCGCGGTGCCCATCGCCGGCTACGGCTTCGCCTGGGTGGGTCACTTCTTCTTCGAAAAGAACCGCCCGGCGACCTTTCAGCATCCGTTCTACAGCCTGCTGGGGGATTTCGTGATGTACCGCGACATGATCCTGGGGAAGGTGCCGTTCTAGCGGTGTGACGTCTTGTCACTTGCGCTTGAACGCTGAAGGTTTGTCCATTCGTCGATATAAAAGTCTTTTTGTCATTTACAGTGCTGTATCCTGCCAAGGCTTTTTGAGAGCGCGGAATCACCTGCGATTGAAAAAAACAGACTTTGCAAGGAGCGACGACGATGCACGAGATACCTAATCTCCCCTTCCCAAGCCTGCACCCAACAGAGCAGCACGCACCGCAGCAGGCCAGCGCCAAGCAGCCTGAGGCCAAAGAAGCAAAACCAGTCGACCGCAAAAGCCAGGACTGACGCTGTACCAGACCGTGTGGAAAGCGCAGCTTTGAGCGCTTTCCACACTGCCTGAATTTGCCGAGATACCCGCCATGACCGATAACCACCCCGATCGCCCCGACACCGCCGTACTCGACACTGCCCTGCAGATGGTCGACGTTTGGAACCGCCTCAGCGCGGACAAACAAGCCATCCTGCTCAAGCGCTTCGGCACCCAGGAAAACGCCTTGGCCGCCCTGGTCACCACGCAATTGCTCGCCCCTGCCCGGTCCTGACGCCGTTTAGATTGGCGCGTTGGCTTTTTACCGCCCTGCGCGGGCCAAAGCATCGGTATGATTAGCAGCCTATCTTTACCTGCTGCGACAGTGGACCCTTCCCATGCCAGATACACAGCGCCCCATGGCGGTCACGCTGCAAGTTGTTTCCATCGTGTTGTTCACCTTTATCGGCTACCTGAATATCGGCATTCCCCTGGCCGTGTTGCCGGGCTATGTCCACAGTGAACTGGGTTTTGGCGCGGTGATCGCCGGGCTGGTGATCAGTGTGCAATACCTCGCCACCCTGCTGAGCCGCCCGTATGCCGGGCGCATCATCGATAACCTGGGTAGCAAGCGCGCCGTGCTGATCGGCCTGGCGGGCTGCGGCCTGAGCGGGGTGTTCATGTTGCTCGCGGCGTGGTTTTCCAGCCTGCCGGCGCTGAGCCTGGGCAGCCTGCTCATCGGTCGCCTGGTGCTGGGCAGTAAAAGATAGGC